>CAILBQ010000025.1 GCA_903832475.1 uncultured Acidobacteriota bacterium
GATCGGCGAGCATCAGCCGGGCGGTTTCCGCCAGATTTTTCATGTTCATTCATCCTCGCCGCGGTCGGCTTGAAATTATTCGCTCAACCATTCGCGAGCAGCGGCATATTGCGTGGCGTCGAAATATCGGGTGTTCGCCTTTGTGAACGGTTTAATCAAAATCGCCATGGCATGTTCCCATTGGTTGTCTCCGACGGTCGCGATGCGCTCGAAGTCGTTGGCATGCTTGAGGTCGAACTTGATCTCGTCTGAAAGCGCGCCAAAGTCCCAACCCTCGAAACCGATCATGTCGAACAACACGCGGAGCTTCCCCGGGCGTTGCGGGAGCTCTGCAAATTGGAGAAAAAACCGCTCGTAGTCCGCCTTTGCGAGTTTCGCCCAGACGTGAACGACGAGGTAATGCTCGCCGCTCGCTTCATTGACCCTGATGGGCATTTCCGGCGCTCCTACTTGAGGTTGAACCTCGGGCTCGCGCCCCATTTCCAGTTGCGGATCTCCGGCAAGTCCTCGCCATGTTCGTCGATATAGTGCTTGTGCTCGACGAGCTTGTCTCGCATCAGCTGTTTCAGATACGAGCCTTTGCTTGCCAGATGGGGCAGTTTGTCGACGACGTCCCGCACCAGATGAAATCGGTCGATGTCGTTTTGCACGCGCATGTCGAAGGCTGTGGTGATCGTGCCTTCTTCCTTGTAGCCGCGCACATGCAGGTTGCGGTTGGCGCGGCG
This sequence comes from uncultured Acidobacteriota bacterium, assembly GCA_903832475.1. Lineage (GTDB taxonomy): Bacteria > Acidobacteriota > Terriglobia > Terriglobales > Acidobacteriaceae > Acidicapsa. Next base: position 726 of record CAILBQ010000025.1, read on the forward strand.
GTAGGTCAGGCCGTGGACGAGCGACGCATAGCCGTGGAACCCGAAGATGATCGGCTTCTCCGTGGTGAACAGCGAGTCATAGGCGATTTCGCTGAGGCCGTGCGGATGTTCCGCACTCGGCTGCAGCCGCATCAGGTCGACGACATTGATCACTCGGATTTTCAGTTCCGGCAGGTGTTCGCGCAGGATGGAGACGGCGGCGAGAACTTCGAGCATCGGCGTATCGCCGCACCCGGCCAGCACGACGTCGGGCTCGCTGCCCTGATCGTTGGACGCCCATTGCCAGATCCCGATACCCTCGGTGCAATGGATGACGGCCTCTTCCATCGTCAGCCATTGCGGAAGCGCGTGCTTGCCGGCGACAACGACATTGACGTAATGCCGGCTGCGCAGGCAATGGTCGAACACCGACAACAGGCAATTGGCGTCCGGCGGCAGATAGACCCTGACGATGTCCGCCTTCTTGTTGATGACATGATCGAGGAAGCCGGGGTCCTGATGGGTGAAGCCATTGTGGTCCTGCTGCCAGACGTGGGACGCGAGCAGGTAGTTCAGCGACGCGATCTTGCGCCGCCAAGGCAGTTCCAGCGTGACCTTCAGCCATTTCGCATGCTGGCTGAACATGGAATCGACAATGCGGATGAAGGCCTCGTAGGAATTGAAAAGACCGTGGCGCCCGGTGAGCAGATAGCCTTCGAGCCAGCCCTCGCATTGATGCTCGCTCAGCATTGAATCCAGCACGCGGCCTTGCGGCGCCAGAAATTCATCGTCGGGGACTTCGCGGGCGTCCCATTGACGGTTGGTGACCTTAAATACGTCGCCCAGAAGATTGGAAATCGTCTCATCGGGACCGAAGATGCGGAAATTGCGCGTTTCCTCGTTCAGCCGCGTCACATCGCGCAGAAATTCGGCGAGAACCATGGTGTCCTGCGCGTTCACGGCGCCCGGCGCGGGGACGCGAACCGCATGGTCGCGAAAATCCGGCATGTGCAGGTCGCGCAGCAGAATACCGCCGTTGGCGTGTGGATTGGCGCCCATGCGGCGGGCGCCTTTCGGGGCGAGTGCGGCGAGTTCCGCCTTCAGGGTTCCGTTATCGTCAAACAGCTCTTCCGCCTTGTAGCTCCGCATCCAGTTTTCGAGCAGCCGGACATGGTCGACGTGCTCGGCGTCGACGAGCAATGGCACCTGATGCGCGCGAAACGTGCCTTCTATTTTCAGGCCATCGACCACCTTCGGGCCGGTCCAGCCCTTGGGGGAGCGCAGCACGATCATCGGCCAGCGGGGCCGCCCGGGGTCCTTGCTGGCGCGCGCGTTCTCCTGAATCGCCTGGATCCGTTCGATGGCCGTTTCGACGGCCGCCGCCATCAGGACGTGCATCTTCTCGGGCTCATGGCCCTCGACGAAGAGCGGATCCCAGCCACATCCCCGGAAGAATTGCTCAAGCTCTTCGGGCTCGATGCGCGCGAGAATCGTCGGGTTGCTGATCTTGTAGCCGTTGAGGTGCAGGATCGGCAGGACCGCCCCGTCGGTGATCGGATCGAGAAACTTGTTGGACTGCCAGGAGGTCGCCAGCGGGCCGGTTTCGGACTCCCCGTCGCCGATGATGCAGGCGACGATGAACCCGGGGTTGTCGAAGGCGGCCCCGAAGGCGTGGCTCAGCGAATATCCGAGTTCGCCGCCCTCGTGGATGGAGCCCGGCGTCGTCGGGGCGACATGGCTGGAGATGCCGCCGGGGAAGGAGAATTGCTTGAACAGCTTCTTCATCCCGGCTTCGTCTTCGCTGATGTCGGGATAGATTTCGCTGTAGCTGCCTTCGAGATAGGTGTTGGCGACCAGCGCCGGGCCGC
>CAILBQ010000026.1 GCA_903832475.1 uncultured Acidobacteriota bacterium
CCCGACTTGCGGAAGGCTTCGACGACCTTGAGGCGCTTCGAATACTTGATTTTCTTCTGGACCGAAGTTTCGGTCTTCATCTTCTCGCGCATCTCGACCGAGAGCTCGTCGGAGTTGACGCGCTTGAGCAGTTCCTTGATGGCTTCGGCGCCCATCATCGCTTTGAAACCGGAAGGCCGATACTGCTGGTCGAGTTCGCGGAAGCGATTCTCGTCCTTGATGACTTCGCGCTCTTTGACCGGCGCGTCGCCTGGATCGACAACGACATACGATTCGAAGTAGAGAATGCTCTCCAAATCACGAAGAGAGATGTCGAGCAAGTGGCCGATCCTCGAAGGCAGGCCTTTGAAGAACCAGACATGCGAGCACGGCGACGCGAGCTCGATGTGGCCCATGCGCTCGCGACGCACCTTCGAAACGGTGACTTCAACGCCGCACTTGTCGCAGATCACGCCGCGGTGCTTCATGCGCTTGTACTTGCCGCAGAGGCATTCCCAGTCGGTGACTGGCCCAAAGATGCGGGCGCAGAACAAGCCATCGCGCTCCGGCTTGAAGGTACGGTAGTTGATGGTCTCGGGCTTGGTCACTTCGCCATGCGACCAGCTCCGGATTTTTTCCGGAGAGGCAAGCATGATGCGAATGGCGTCGAAGTCCTTGATTGGTGTGGTCAGTTCAAACGGATTGGAACGGAACAAGGCGACCCTCCTAGGCGCGACTTTCGTCGCTGGCCGTCGGTGCTTCCAGGGAACATACAACGGAGTTTGTCCAACCCTGGGTGAGTGACGTTCGCACTCTGGACAACTCCTAAAGACTCAGGAGCGACTGGGTCAGGATTGTTCTCCTGACCCATCCCGCCTAATCCGCTACTGCGACTTCGATCAGCTCTGGTGCCGGCAGCTTCTTGAGGTCCGCCCGTTTGATCAGCTCGACATCGAGGCACAGGGCCTGAAGCTCGCGGATCAACACGTTGAACGACTCAGGAACACCAGGCTCGATGGCCGCCTCGCCCTTGACGATGGCCTCGTAGATCTTCGTACGGCCGTAGACGTCATCGGACTTGGCCGTCAAAAGCTCCTGGAGAATGTAGGCCGCGCCATACGCTTCAAGTGCCCACACTTCCATTTCGCCGAAGCGCTGACCACCGAACTGCGCCTTGCCACCCAGCGGCTGCTGCGTGATAAGCGAGTACGGTCCGATGGAACGAGCGTGAATCTTGTCGTCCACCAGATGCGAGAGCTTGAGCATATAGATATAGCCAACCGTTACCGGTTGCTCAAACACTTCGCCTGTCATGCCGTCGAAGAGCGCTGTCTTGCCCGAGCTGGGCAGGCCCGCGGTGTGCAGCAGAGCCTTGATTTCGCTCTCCTGCGCGCCGTCGAAGACCGCCGTGCCGAACCAGATACCGCGCTTCATGCCCTTGGCTACGCGCAGCAGCATGGTGTCGTCGAGATCCAGCAAATGCTGCAGCGTTGCAGTGTTGGCAAAGCCCGTCTTGATGGCTTCGCGAAGGATGTTGGCGTCGTTGTGCTCTTCCACGATCGCAGCAATCTTCTTGCCGAGTTCCGCAGCAGCCCAGCCAAGATGCGTCTCAAGAATCTGACCGACGTTCATACGCGAAGGCACGCCCAGCGGATTCAGAACAATCTCCACTGGTGTTCCATCGGGCAGGTACGGCATGTCTTCCTCAGGCAGAATGCGCGCGATCACACCCTTGTTGCCGTGACGGCCGGCCATCTTGTCGCCGACCGACAGCTTGCGCTTCATCGCGACGTACACCTTGACCATCTTGATGACGCCCGGCGAAAGCTCGTCGCCCTTCTGCAGCTTGGCCACGCGCTCATTGGTGATCTTGCGCAACACCTCGATCTGGCGAGAGGTCATTTCTTCGATCTCGTCGATCTGCTCATTCACGCGAGGATCTTTGTCCGCGAAGCGAATGCGCTTGAGGTTCTTGGTGGAAATGCGCTCGATGGTTTCACGATCGAGAATGCCGCCCTTGGTGAGCAGGCGCTTGTTGGTGCGCTCGTCATGCAGGTCAGCCAGCACTTCCTTGTTGCCCAGGATCGCGTCGAGACGCTTGAGGCGCTCGTCGGTCAGAATGCGGATTTCGTCGCCCAGGTTCTTCTCCAGCTTCGACGTATTCTCCGCTTCGATCTGCTTGGCGCGCTCGTCCTTTTCCTGACCCTTGCGCGAGAAGATGCGGACGTCGACGACGGTGCCTTCAATGCCCGGAGGGCACGTCAGCGAAGCATCGCGAACATCGCCGGCCTTTTCACCGAAGATGGCGCGAAGCAGCTTCTCTTCCGGCGTCAACTGCGTCTCGCCCTTGGGCGTTACCTTGCCGACCAGGATGTCGCCATGCTTGATCTGGGCGCCGATGCGGATCACGCCGCTCTCGTCCAGGTCGCGCAGCGCATGCTCGCTCACGTTGGGAATGTCCCGCGTGATCTCTTCCGGTCCCAGCTTGGTGTCGCGGGCTTCGATTTCGAATTCCTCAATGTGTACGGAGGTGTAATAGTCCTCCCGCACCAGCTTTTCGCTGATGAGGATCGCGTCTTCGAAGTTGTAACCGCGCCACGGCATGAAGGCCACCAGCACGTTGCGGCCGAGTGCGAGCTCGCCCTGCTCGGTGCAGGGACCGTCAGCGATGACCTGCCCCTTGATAACCCGCTCGCCCTCCCGCACAACCGGCTTCTGGTTGATGCAGGTGTTCTGGTTCGAGCGCTTGAACTTGATGAGCTGGTAGATATCCGAACCCACCTCGCGCGAAAGCTGCGTGGGATGGTGTTCGCCCTCGACACGCACAATAATGCGCTCCGAGTCCACCGAGTCCACGATGCCGTTGCGCTTGGCCAGGATCACGGCGCCGGAGTCGCGCGCGGTGACGCCTTCCATGCCGGTGCCGACGTAGGGGGCCTCGGACACGAGCAGCGGCACGGACTGGCGCTGCATGTTGGCGCCCATCAGCGCGCGGTTGGCGTCGTCATGCTCAAGGAACGGAACCAGCGAGGCGGCGACCGAGACGAG
>CAILBQ010000027.1 GCA_903832475.1 uncultured Acidobacteriota bacterium
GTATAGGCGAAAACGCTGCGACAACTCAGAAACCCGGTCTACAACGCCATCCATTTCATTGATAAGGCTGAGAATGTCTTCGCGATCCAAAGGAGTAATGAAGGCCTGGTCAAGGCGCAGCAAGGATTCTGCAAAAATCTTGCGCGCAGTAAGACGGTCCTGCTCGATAGAGTTTAGCTGGCCATCGAAATTGGGAAAGGCTGCCACAACGCTTTCGAATTGCTTCGCAGCACTTACGACGCAATCGGCTAGCTGTTCCAACTCGTCGTAAAACTTGTCATCTTTGGGGAGGAGATTGAACATCGTTGGCGCCTCCTACAGTAAGATGAGCGTTCTCATTACAGATTCGTGAAAACATCGTTACGGATCACTGAACAATCTACTCTCCTGCACAAAAGAGAAGCCCTCTCTCCGGAGACCGGAAAGAGGGCTTTGGCTTTCGCAACGTCTTAGTCGTCGTCGTCGGCCTTGTTCGGTGCTGCTTTCGTGAAGTCACTTGCCGGACGAACCTTGGCTTCGCCGGGATAGGGACGGGTGTAGTTGGTCGCTTCGTACCAAAGCATGTGGTTGACTGTCTCTTCATCTTCAGAATCGGGCTTCTGATATTTGCCGGCGAAGACCTCGGTCTTCTTCTGCATCCAGCCAGCGCGAAGAGCCTTGACTGCTGGGCTCTCAACCGCCGTGCTCTGAGCCTTGACCGCAGGCGTTGTAGCCGAAGCAATTGGCTGAGCTGGAGTTTGGCTGACACCGGTGTCCAGCGGGATGATGTTGGGAACGTGAGTCCACGGTTTGAAGTTGTCCGCAGGCGGCATGTCGACGAAGGCCGTGCGCATCGGCGAAGCCCAGAGGTCGAACTGGTTCATCGGCTTGAGTCCGAGAATCTGTTCGATGGTGCGGGTCATGTTGACCTGAGTGTAGAAAGTGCTGTCGGTGGTTCCACCCTGGTCCACATAAGGGCTGAAGATGTAACCCGGGCTGCGGTGACCGTCCACGTGGTCGACGCCATTCTGCGCGTCATCTTCCTCGACGAAGATCGCCGAGTCTTTCCACACGGGGCTGTGGCTGATGATGTCCACGAAGCGCCCAAGAGCCAGATCGTTGTCGGCTTGCATGGCGGGACCGGTCGGTGGTCCGCCGGTGTGGTCAGAGCTGATCCACATGATCTCCAATTGCGGCACCGTGCCCGCAGCCACATCCTTCTCGAAGTCCTGCTTCCAGATATCGACGCGGAACTGATCTGGAATACCGAGATCAAACTGTGGGTAGTTCTGAATGGTGGTGTTGATCACGTCGGGCAGCGGCGAGTGCGAGGCTACCGTGTTGTAGTTATACAGCTGGCTCTCTTTGCCGGACTCATAAGCCAGCGTGTCGTTGTAGAAGTCGATCCACTGAGGTTCAGCAGTCGAACCCGTCGGAGTCAGGAAGGTGTTGTACTCAACGTACTCACCAAAATTCTTGAGGCTGATACCTGACTTGACTGCCAGATCGTAGATATTTCCCTTCTCCTGGTAAGCGATCGAATCGCCTCCATTCGATGGGTAGTCGCGTCTCCAGTCAGGCGACTGGATGTCGTCTGAGTAGGGAGCCATCGCTTGCACAATCCAGTTGTGACCATCGGCCGACTGGCGGCTGGGATCGTAGTAGTTATCGAACAGCGGGAAACGCTGCATCAGTGCATGCGCGTTGGGCGTGACGTTCGCGCCAAAGACCGCAAGTGTGGGGTCACCATTGCCGTGGGACACATCGCCCAGGATCTGATCATAGGTTCGGTTTTCACGGATGATCAGGAAGACATGCTTGATCTTCGAAGGGTCCCCAATTTTTTCAGGAATCGCCAGGGGTTTGGCGTGCTTGTTGCCGCCTGCAGCGGAGAAGATGTTATCCGCCAGATCCCAGTGGTTGTTTTGATAGACCTGCTGCGTCATTCCCGTGAGTGCATCAATTTTGGGTACAGGTACGATGCTGACAGTGCCCAGGTCCTGATGAGTGTTATGGTTGGTGACGCCCCAATCGGTTTCAAACGAATTATGAGGAGGGATGCCCGTCGTTCCATCGCCCTTATCATTGGCAACGATGAGCGAACCGTCCACCGCGTCCAGCACAACCGAGCTTGGAGCATAGGCGACCGGAATCAGTCCAAGGACAGGATTGTCGACGCCTTCATGCAGGTTCACAACGGCGATCGAATTCGCATTGTAGAGTGCGACATACGCGGTGTTGCTCTTCACATCCACGGCGATCGAGTTGGGTCCAGCGCCATAGGCAGGTTTGCGTTCTCCGGGTATGCCAATCGGCAACCCAAGATCAATCGACCGCACCAATTTATTCGTAGCCGTGTCGATCACTGAAAGCGAATCGCTGTAAGCATTGGCGACCAGAAGGTACCGGCCCCACAAGGCCATGCCCGTCGGGTGCAGGCCGGTCGGAATGCTGCCTGTCACCTTGAAGGAGGACAAGTCAACAATAGAAACAGTGCCAGTGGCCGTGGCGCCTGTCGGATAAGCAGCAACCACGGGAGTACCGTTCGAGTATTCCTGGAAGTCTCTTTCAGTGGCGATGCGTCCGGCCTCATTCGAGACATACGCGGTCTTGCCGTCGCTGGA
>CAILBQ010000028.1 GCA_903832475.1 uncultured Acidobacteriota bacterium
AGGGAGGGATTCGAACCCTCCCAGTTCGATTGCCAAAGGGGTTGAAGGCTATGAGCCGGGGTAGACTTAGAGACGCAAGGCACAGACATCGCGTTGGATCGGCAAATGTAGGTCTATGGAGCGCGCTCGCACGGACCTAGTTCGGGAAGTCGCGCGACCTTGCAAAGTATCTAATCAGGCTTGTTAACCTACGCACGGAGAATCATTTATATCCACCAAATGTCATGTGCTTGGTATTGAAATCCTCTCCGGAATCGTTAAATTTGATCCCACAGCAATGGCCGTGATCGATACAAAAATTGAACGCATTGCCCGCCGCGTAAAATGGTGGGAACCGGCCGAAGAAACCCTTTCGGACCAAGACGATTTTCTCTGTCGAGTGATGAATCTGGGCTCGTGGAATGATATCGAATACGTGGACAACGTTTTCGGTGAAGAGGCCTTTCGCCGCGCAATAGACCGCTGCCGCCCTGGAGTGATGGACCGCCGCTCGTGGCACTACTGGCACATTCGTCTGGGCAAGGAATCCATTCCACCCATGCCGAAAAGGACGTTCGCGTGAGCGCAGTGGATCCTCGGTTGGAGTGCCTGCCGCCATCTCAGAAAGATCTTTGGCCCCGGCTTTCAGCCATCGGTAACGACTTCGTCCTCTACGGAGGCACAGCTTTGGCCCTTCAAGTGGGCGGAAGAATGTCCATCGACTTTGATTTCTTCGGCCCTGGGCCGGTCGATCCGGATCAACTTAAGAGACGGTACCCATTCCTGAAAAATGCGGAGTTGATCCAGAGGGACGAGGCCACAGCGACCTTCTCGGAGCACATCGGCGATGATGACGTTAAGATTTCATTTTTCGGGACCCTTGAATTCGGCAGGGTGAGCGAGCCGGTGCAGTTTGCCGACAATGGCATCTATGCCGCGGGGCTCATGGATTTAGCAGCACAGAAGGTGAAGGTCGTTATTCAGCGCGTTGAGGAGAAGGACTACCTCGACATGAATGCGCTGTTGAAAGCAGGCATCACCCTTGAGGTGGCTCTAGGGGCAGCCAGGGCCCTCTATCCTCAATTCAATCCCGCGATCTCGCTCAAAGCACTCAGCTACTTTGAGGACCTCCCAAAGCTCCCTGAAGAAGTCCGCCGTAGTCTGACAAAGGCCGTCGCCAGCATCAGACACATCCCCGTGCTCCCGAAGTTGAGCCAGTCCTTGCGCCCCGAAGTTCCCTAGCTCTTTGACGTCTAATTCCGACGTAACTCCGAAGTCCTCTCCGAGTATTGGGCCTTTCTGGATTATGCGACCCGCGGTGTCTAACTTTTGGGGACCACCTTAAAGTGGCCAAGGTTGCGAACCGCCTTGCCATGTTAAAAATGGCGGAGAGGGAGGGATTCGAACCCTCGGTACCCTTGCGGATACACATGATTTCCAATCATGCACATTCGACCACTCTGCCACCTCTCCGTAAAATTTATTAAACGCTAATATCCAACATGATGTGCAGATATTTGAAGCGTTTGTCTAGGTCGAAAATAGCCTGTTTTTGCATCTTTTCCTTTCAAAAACCGACCAGACCGACCAGAACTAATTCGTGGCCAAGAATCGGAAGAAGGATGAATCGAGCAAGGACGAGATCGCGGTTACGCCACAAGGGAACCGGATTATTCGCATTGGCCGAAAGCATGGAAGCAAAGGCTATCTCTCAAAGAACTGGTACCTCAAATTGTACCCTGACGGTAAGGTCGTGCGCCGACAGTTATTTGAGGGGAAGGTAAAGAGCGCAGAGTTGGCCGACCACATCAAGAATTTTCTCCGTCTTCCAGGGAAGACAATTGAGGATGTGGATAGGGAGTTTTTTGGTGGAGGGCGGACACCGACAGCGGAAGCATCAGCATCTTTGGGAGCTTCTTACGCAACCCTGGGTGAAGTATTGGACTTCCACGCAAAGAGCTTAAGACGCCTCGACATTAAGCCTGGCACGGCGAAGGGCTACCAGGAAGCTTTGCTGCTGGTTGTGCGTCACGCTCTGGCCTTTGCGAAGAACGAGACTGTCTTTTACGAGCGGGGGAAGAAGGTGGATTCGACCAAATTGCGCGAATATTCAACCGAGATTCTCACTGCAAGGCTAGTGAGGGAATTTAAAGATGGCTACACGGGCAACAAGACCGGCGAAGCCAATACGAAGGCGAAGCGGTCGGCCAACTCGTACCTCGGCAAGGCTCAGGCAATCTTTTCCAAGCCGGCGCTAATTGAGTATCAGGAAGGAAAGATTAGGCTGCCCGATCTTCGTGAGTTTACTGCGGCGGTGGGATACGGGAGAATCGGGGGCGGCTATGTTCCTCCAGGCGATGGGGTGATCTCTCAGCTGATCCACGGTGCGGACACACTGGATAACGAGACATGCAAAGTGTTCGTACTGGCGCTTTTCTTTGGTTTGCGCCGCGCGGAGATTCTTGCGGCTCGATTCAAATGGGTGAATTCGCGCGGGAAATTGTCAGTGCAGGAGGTTGAAGAATTTAAGCCGAAGTCTGGTGCTGTGCGGACAATCGAAAACCTTGGTGCGTGGGAAAGGCTCTTCGCTCTGTCGTCACCGCATGATAACGAGATGGAGCACATTCTTCGGGGCACTAAGACGCAGCGAATCGAGGCGGTCAACCGATGCATTGCATACGTCGAGGGCCAAGGTCTAAAGGAGCAAAAACCCCTGCATGAACTACGTAAGCTTTAAGGGTGCTTTCGGGCAACCGTGACCGGCAATCTGTTCATAGTGCAGAAAGAGC
>CAILBQ010000029.1 GCA_903832475.1 uncultured Acidobacteriota bacterium
TTGCCCACCGCCTTGAAGAACAGCCCGTCCCGGCTCATCGCGTAATACACCCGCGCCCCGGCAAACGTCAGCCCATTCGCGCAGCCAAACGTCGAAATCAAAATCGCGCCCGCCATCAGCGAAGCACCCACGCCGCCAAAGATCTGCTCCAGCGCCGCCGTCCCCACCCGGTCTTCAGCCGCGTATTGAATGCCTCGCGCCAGCACCGTCGTCCCCTGCGGATCGCCATACAGTGGCAGCACCATCATGTACGCCGCCGACGCCAGAAAGTACACCGTCAACACAAACCCGGTTCCCATCACCAGCGAAAGCGGAATATTGCGCTTGGGATTCTTCACCTCGCCCGCTGTAAACGTGATGTTGTTCCACGCATCCGCCGAAAACAGCGACCCCGTCTGCACCACCGCCAGGATCACCAGCAAATTCACCAGCACCGTCGGGCCGCCCACTCCCACCTGCACTGGGTGCAGCGCACCCCAACCGGCATTGCGCCAGAACGCGCTCATCCCCGGCCCAAAATTCGCCGCCATCGCCAGGTGATTCCGTCCCACCGTGAATCCCAGCAACACCAGCGCCGCCAGCGACAATCCTTTCGCCGTCGTAAACACATTCTGAATCAGCGATCCCAGCTTCATCCCAAAAATGTTCAGAAACGCCAGCGTAAAGAGTATGACAATCCCCACCAGGTTTGCCGTGCTGACACCAATCTCCATGTTGCCCAGCACCATCGGCCCCATCTTCACGGCAGGCACATGGCCAATATGCCAGAGCCAGTGCGAGCTCGAAATCACCGGAAAGAACACACCCAGGAACTTCCCGAACCCCACCGCTACCGCCGCCACCGTCCCCGTCTGAATCACCAGGAACAGCGTCCACCCATACAAAAATCCGCACAGCGGCCCCAGTGACTCGCGCAGGTAAACATATTGCCCGCCGGCCCGCGGCATCATCGCCGCCAATTCGCCGTAGCTCAACGCCCCAATCATCGTCAGGATGGCCGTGATCACCCACGCCCCGAGAAACAGCGCCGGCGAATCCGTCGACCGGCCAATCTCCGCATCGACCAGAAAAATTCCCGACCCGATCATCGAGCCGACAACAATCGCCGTCGAGCTGAAAAGCCCGAGTGTCTGTACCAGTTGAGGAGCGGATTGCGCTTGCTTTGAGGAAGATGCCGTTGGGATGGTCACTTGGATAGGTTTTACCGGAATTGATTCGAAAAGTCTTCTGCTTTCTTTACACCCGTCCGAGCTCAGCCTTCCATCTCAAAAACTCCGCCGCAGGATCATCGACAGCAAAAATCGCCGCCGCCACCGCCACGACGCTGGCTCCCGCCTCCAGCACGGCCGCCGCTGTCCCGAGCGTGATCCCCGCCGCCGCCACCAGCACGGCCGTTGTTCCAGCCTCCGCCCGAAACCGGCGCACTCCCTCAAGCCCAATCGGCGTCACCGAGGTCTTCTTCGTAGTCGTCTGAAAAACCGGCCCAAAGGAAATGTAACTCGCCGGCCCCGCCAGCGCTGCCTGCAACTCCTCGCTTGTTGTCGCCGATGTTCCTACCAGCCGATCCATTCCCATCAGCCTTTTGGCCGCTTCCACCGGCAAATCTCCTCCATCCACATGCACGCCATCAAAACCCGCCGCCAGCGCCACGTCCACCCGATCGTCCATCACCAGCTTTACCAGCGGCATCGCCTTGCGCAGTGCCGACGCCTCCACCAACACGTCTGCATCCCGGCCATCCTTGTTCCGATATTCCATCAATTCAACGCCAGCATCGGCCATCTGCGCACCCAGCCGCTCCAGAAACTCAAGCTTCTCTGCATCAGGTACAAACGACCGATCGAGAATCGGGTAAATCCGCGGGAAGGAATCCGTCATAAATCAAGTCTAATCAATCCGACAGCCAGAAAGGAAAAGGGCCGGGCGGACGATTGCGCCTCAGCCCCGCCCCGTTTACTGCCGTTCTTACATCTCATCCGCCGAGGGGCCGTACACCCCGGGCAACTTCGCGCCGAGCAGCCGCAGGTAGACACCCAGCTGCGCCCGGTGATGAATCATGTGATCCATCACCCACATCCGGAAAACCTCGTACTTCGTCCCTTGAATCCACACTTGGTCGCCTGCCGCCATCTGCCACTGACTGTCCCACTTCTCCGGATCCAGCCCCACCAGCGCCGCGCGCGCCTCGGCCGTGTCCTTGTCATACCGCGAGAAA
>CAILBQ010000030.1 GCA_903832475.1 uncultured Acidobacteriota bacterium
AAAACTTTGCCAAGGCCGTGGCGGCGGGGGTAAAGATCGCGTTTGGCACAGATGCAGGGGTGTATCCGCATGGGGACAACGCGAAGCAGTTCTACTACATGGTGAAGTTCGGGATGACGCCGGCGGGGGCGATCCGCGCGGCGACGTCGAGCGCGGCGGACCTGATTGACCGCGCCAAGGATGAGGGCACTCTTGAAGCGGGGAAATTTGCCGATGTGATTGCGGTGAGCGCGAATCCGCTGGACGATGTACGGGTGCTGGAGCATGTGGGGTTCGTGATGAAGGGCGGGAAGGTGTACAAGGACGAGCTGCAGGCGTCGGCGAAGCCGTAACGAAAAGACGTCGCCAGGGAACCTCGGAGGGGCATTTTTTGCCGCTATGAACGGCGGACGGAGGGTGAATCCCGCCCCATCAAAAATCGGTGCGAGGGTGACGTGCGGGAGCAAAACGCAGTTCAAGGGTATACGCACGCGAGTCGAGAGACGCATCTACAGTGATTAGAGACATTCGACTCGTGCTTGCTTTTGTTCGGTTTACATCGTAGAGCGGACGCGGGCCCGGCCTGGTGTTCTATACAAATCATGAGCGCAAAACATTCTGGTGATCGAGTCGTTATTGTGGGGGCGGGGCCGGGCGGCCTGGCTTCTGCCATGTTGCTGGCCAAGGCCGGTCTGGAAGTTACCGTGATCGAGAAGCGCGGGACGGTGGGCGGCCGCACTTCGACGATCGAGCAGGACGGGTTTCGGTTCGATGTTGGGCCGACATTCTTTCTGTTTCCGCAGGTGCTGCGCGAGATATTTGCGGCGACGGGGCACAGCCTGGAGAAGGAAGTGCCGATGTACCGGCTGGATCCGCAGTACCGGCTGATTTTTGGCGGTGGCGGCCAAGTGGATGCCACACCGAACGTGGAGCGGATGAAGGCGCAGATTGCGGCCATCAGTCCGGGCGATGCTTCGCGGCTGGAGGCCTATTTTCGCGACAATCGCGAGAAGCTGGAGCGGTTCACGCCGATTTTGCAAACGGAATTCGAAAGCTGGCGGGATTTATTGCGACCGGAGATGCTGAAGATGCTGCCTCTGGTGCGGCCGTGGCGATCGCTGGATTCCGATCTTCGGCAATATTTCAAGGATGACCGGATCCGGTTGGGGTTCAGCTTTCAGTCGAAGTACTTGGGTATGAGCCCGTTTTCTTGTCCGAGTCTATTCAGTATCTTGTCGTTTCTTGAGTACGAGCATGGGGTGTTTCACCCGGTGGGCGGTTGTGGCGCGGTCACGGCGGCCATGGCGCGGATTGCAGAAGGGATGGGCGTCAAGATCCTGCGCAATACAGCGGTTGAGGAATTGCTGTTTGACGGGCGAAAAGTGACGGGCGTTCGGACGAAAGAAGAGACGCTCGATGCCGAGGCGGTGGTGGTCAACGCCGACTTTGCGCAGGCCATGCAACGAATGGTGCCCAACCGTTTGCGGAAGCGATGGACGGATGAGCGGATCGAGAAGAAGCAATTTTCCTGCTCGACATTCATGATGTACCTCGGGGTTGAGGGCCTGGACAAGGACGTAGCTCATCATACGATTTACCTTTCGAAGAACTACGAGCAGAACCTGAAGGACATCGAGCACAACCACGTGCTTTCGACTGAGGATCCTAGCTTTTATGTACAGAACGCGTGCGTGACGGATGCTTCGATGGCGCCAGAAGGGATGAGCACGCTGTATGTGCTGGTTCCGGTGACGCACGAGAGCGAGAATGTGGACTGGGCGAAGCAGGAAGCGGGCTTCCGGACGATGGCCATCCGACAGCTGGAAAAGATTGGCATCAAGGATGTGGAGAAGCGGATTCGCGTGGAGAAGCGGTTGACTCCGCAGACGTGGAATTCGGATTTTGGGCTGCACCTGGGCGCGACGTTCAGCATGGCGCACTCGCTGCGGCAGATGCTGCATCTGCGGCCGCATAACCGGTTCGAGGATCTCGATGGCGTGTACCTAGTTGGTGGAGGGACGCATCCAGGCAGCGGGCTGCCGGTCATTTTCGAGTCGGCCCGGATTACGTCGCGGCTGCTGCTGAAGGATATGGAACTGGAGCCGAAGTGGAATCCCGCGCCAAGGCTGGAAAAGAGCGCTGTGTACGAAGTGGCTCGGTAGCACTCGGCGTGCGGGCGGATGCGGCTACGCCGCAGGGCTAAGAGCAGAAGCGGATCCTTCACTCCGAGATGACAATTTCTGTGGAAGGGTGAAGTTCGTCCTCAAGCGGCACCAGAGTGATATTTGAGAGTTGCATGCTGGATGTAGGGCAAGCTATGGAAACCGGTTCTCTGGAAGGGATGAGGCTGGCTCAGAGGAAGTGGGCGGGCGTTCCGGTGCGGGAACGTGTGCGGGTAGTGGAACGGCTGCGGAAGAGAATGGCCGGGGCGGCGCAGGAATTGGCGGAGACGATCCCAACACACCTAGCCGGCGCGCTTCATCGAACGGTGGCGGACACGCTGGTGGCTGAGGTGCTTCCATTGATGGAGGCTTGCCGGTTTCTGGAGCGGCGGGCGAGCGGAATCCTGAGAACGAAGGAGCTGGGGCGGCGGGGACGGCCGCTTTGGCTTAGCGGCGTCGAGTCGGAGTTGGAACGGGAGCCGTGGGGTGTGGTGCTGACCCTGGGGGCGGGGAACTATCCGCTGCTGCTGGCCGGGGTGCAGACGTTGCAGGCGTTGATTGCCGGGAATGCGGTGCTGTGGAAGCCGGCTCCGGGAACGCAAACGGTGGCGCATGCCATGCGGCTGCTGCTGGCGGAGTCAGGGCTTGATCCCGAGCTGCTGACGATTCTGGATCCTGATGTGGAGAGCGCGACGGAAGCGATAGCGGCGGGCGTCGATCACGTCGTGCTGACAGGGTCGGTGGAAACAGGACGGGCGGTGCTGCGCCAACTGGCGGAGACGGTGACGCCGGCGACGATGGAGCTTTCCGGGTGTGATGCGGTGTTTGTCCTGCCGGGAGCGGATATGGAACGGGTGCTGGGGGCGCTTTCCTTTGGGATGCGGTTCAACGGGTCGTTTACCTGTATGGCTCCGCGGCGGGTTTTTCTGGTCGGCATGGATGTGGGACAAGCCGCGGGTTTTGAGATCAGGTTGGCCGAGGTTTTGGGGAAGTCAGGGTCTGTCACGATTCCGCCAGCCACGGCGAAGCTGCTTAAGGAAATGATGCGCGAGGCGCGCAGTCATGGGGCGGAAGTGGTTTTGGATGGATTGAGGGAGAGCGAGGCGAGCGCGGCTGCGACGTTGATTTGCGGGGCGACGCCGGATCTGATTTGCATGCAGGCCAGCGTGTTTGCGCCGTTATTGAGCGTGATGCGGACAACAGACGCGGAAGAGGCGCTGGCGGCGGATGCTGCGTGCCGGTATGGACTGACGGCGGCGGTGTTTGGGACGGAGGATGTGGCGCGCAGGTTTGCCAGCCGGCTGGTTGTGGGGCATGTGCTGATCAACGATGTGGTGATTCCGACGGCTGATCCGCGGGTGAGTTTTGGCGGGCGTGGGCGGAGCGGGTTTGGGGTGACGAGGGGCGTGGACGGTTTGCTGGCGATGACGACTGCGCGGATGGTGCAGGTGAGCCGGGGGGACCGGAAGCGGGCTTGGGCGCCGACGAGCGAGGGGCATGCAGAGTTTTTTGCAGGGTTGGCAGCGATGTTGCATGGGGATGGATTGAGGGTGCGCTTGGAGGGGTTGAAGAGGGTTGTGCGGGCGGCGCGGAAATTGAAATGAGCCAGGGTGGAGAAGCAGATTCCCGGCAGGAATGACAGACAGAAAAGCCAGGACAGCGGCAAAAGCAACAGGAAATGCAACAGCATGGACGGATACTTTTGGGGGGATCGATTGATGAAAATTGCGGTGATTGGGTCGGGGTTGGGTGGGTTGTCGGCGGCGGCCACTTTGGCGGCGCGAGGGTATGACGTTGAGGTATTTGAAAAGAATGCGTGGCTAGGCGGGAAGGCGGCGCAGTTGGAAGGCGACGGGTTCCGGTTCGATATGGGGCCGACCATCCTGATCCGGCCGTCGGTGCTGCGGCGGATTTTCTCGGAGGCGGGACGGAAGCTTGAAGACTACCTGGACATGGTGCGGCTCGATCCGCAATGGCGGTGCTTCTTTGACGATGGGTTGGTGCTGGATCTCGAGGACAATCTGCAGGTGATGGCGACTTCGCTGGACCGGCTGAAGCCGGGGATGGGGCAGGGGTTTCTGGAGTTCCTGGAGCTGTCGGAAAAGCTGCACGAGATCAGCAACAAGTTCTTTTTCTGGCGTCCGGTAGGCACGATGATGGACACGCTGGATCTGAAGGGGGCGTTCTCGATCGCGGTGCTGAAAGACGTGATGCGGATGCGGCTAGGGAAGACGGTGGGCGGGACGATTCGCGAATACATTCCCGATGCGCGGGTTGCGCAGATGCTTGATCACTACACGCAGTATGTGGGGTCCTCGCCGGATGCTTCGCCGGCGATTTTGTGCGCGATTGGGCATATGCAGTCGGAGGAGGGAATCTGGTATCCGATGGGCGGGACGCGGGCAGTTCCGGAAGCGCTGGTGAAGCTGGGGCGGGAATTGGGGGTGAAGTACCACACGGATACCGAGGTGAAGCGGCTGGTGATTGAGGGTGGGAAGATTGCAGGACTGGAGACGGTCGGCGGGGAAACGCTCCGGTTTGACGCGGTGGTTTCGAATGAGGATGCGGTGCGAACGTATCGCGAATTAGTGGGCGGGACGTATGCCGAGAAGTTCGAGAAGGAGCGGGAGTATGAACCGGCTTGTTCCGGGGTGGTGCTGTACCTGGGGCTGAACAAGAGGTATGAGCACCTGGCGCATCACTGCTTTGTGTTTTCGAGAGACCCGGAGGAGGAATTTCACCACATCTATGACCTGGGACAGCCCGCGCCTGATCCAACGTGCTACCTGGCTTCGACGACGCGGACGGAGGCGGCGACGGCTCCAGAGGGCGGGGATGCGTTGTATGTTTTGGTGCATACGCCGTATCTGCGCCCGGATCACAACTGGGATGAGATGTTTCCCAAGTATCGTCAAGTCATCCTGGATAAATTGAAGAGGACTGCCGGGATGCCAGATATTGAAGAGCGGATTGTATTTGAACGGGCGCTGACGCCGGTGGATATTCACAAAAGATATCAGGTGCTGAACGGAGCGATTTATGGGCTTTCGAGCCATGGACGGTGGACGGGAGCGTTCAAGCCGTCGAACCGCCGCCGGGATTTGGAGGGGCTGTTTCTGGCTGGCGGAGCCGCGCATCCCGGCCCAGGCATGCCTATGGTATTAATGTCGGGGTGGATTGCCGCAGATGCCGTCGATCAGCGTTATCGTGGAGAAGAGGCGGCCGCCGCAAGCCGCAGACAGGTTGAGGAGCAACTGACAGCAGTATGACGCGAACGCAAGTCAACGCGACCCGGCCGGGTGGAGATCTGCGGATTCCTTCGCGCCGGGCGCTTGCGTTGTTCTCGATCTATCTGAACTGGTATCTGAAGCGGCATTTTCATGCGCTGCGGGTGGCGAATGCGGGGCGGATTCCGCCGCAGGCCGAGCCGCTGATCCTGTTTGGCAATCATGCATCGTGGTGGGACCCGCTGACGGCGATGATTCTGGGAAAACACATTCTGCCGGAGCGGGATCATTATGCGCCGATGGATTCGACGGCGCTGGAGCATTACAGCGTTTTCAAGCCGATGGGATTTTTCC
The DNA here is from genome assembly GCA_903832475.1 of uncultured Acidobacteriota bacterium. Classification (GTDB taxonomy): domain Bacteria; phylum Acidobacteriota; class Terriglobia; order Terriglobales; family Acidobacteriaceae; genus Acidicapsa. The sequence goes on from CAILBQ010000030.1 coordinate 5,723, forward strand.
CGGTAGACAATGCTTCGGCGAGAGGCGCCGCGCAGTTGATGCGGGCCGGGGACCAGGTGCTTTCACGGGAAAATTCCGTGCTGTGGATTACTCCGGAGAGCCAGTTTCAGGACGTTCGCAAGAGGCCGATCGTGTTCAAGCCGGGGATCGGGGCGCTGATCAGCCGGCGAGGGCGGCTGACGTGTGTTCCGATTGCAATCGAGTATGCATTTTGGAACGAGCGTTTGCCGGAGGTCCTGGTGAACGTCGGGGAGCCGCTGGAAATCGCCGATGGAACGATGGAAGACGCGCGCACCTGGACAAATCTGCTTTCCTATGCGATGGCGGCGACGCTAGATGAGCTGGCGATGCTGGCCATGGAACGCGATCCTGAAGCGTTCACGACGGTGCTGGCGGGAACGGGCGGGATCGGCGGAGTCTACGAGGTCTGGAAACGTTTCAGCAGTGCGGTCACGGGGCGCCCGTATCATCACGATCATGGAAGTTTGCACGAACGATGACCCTGACTCTGCTGCTGCAGACTGATTTTGCGAACGCCACTACTTTGGGAATGAGCGGGATTTCACTGGTAGCGCTCGGGACGCTGCTGGCGGCGGCGGTTCCGGCGCTGCTGTTTGCCCTGAATGTGTGGCTGTTTCGAAGGCCGGGGCAGGGGTGGAATCGGCGGACGTTGCCGACGGTCTCGGTGCTGATTCCGGCGCGGAACGAAGAGCTTTCGATTGAGGCGTCGATCAAGGCAGTGATGCGTTCCCGGGGAGTGGACTGGGAGCTGGTCGTGCTGGACGACGGCTCAACGGACCGGACTGCAGAGATCGTGAAGGCCATTGCGGAGGTGCATCCGCGGGTTCGGCTAGAGACGGCACCGCCGCTGCCGGATGGTTGGAACGGAAAGCAGCATGCGTGCTGGGTGCTGGCGGCGAAGGCTTCGCAGGATGTGTTCTGTTTTCTGGATGCCGATGTGCGCGTGGGGCCGGAAGCGCTCTACCGGATGCTCAGCGAGATCAACTATACCGAAACGGGAGAGCCGGAGCGGGCTCTGGTAAGCGGGTTTCCGCGGCAGGAGACGGGGACGTTTCTGGAATGGCTGCTGCTGCCGTTGATTCATTTTGTGCTGCTGGGATTTTTGCCGCTGGCGGGGGAGCGCTGGAGCCGGCGGGCGGGATTTGCGGCGGGATGCGGGCAGATGCTGATGGTGAAACGGCAGGCATACTTTGCCAGCGGCGGCCATTCGGCGATTCCGACGACGATGCATGACGGGTTGCTGCTGCCGCAGGTGTTTCGGCGGCTGGGTTTTCGGACGCGGGTCTACGACTTGAGCCAGGATGCGGTTTGCCGGATGTACAGGAACGCAGGGCAGGTTTGGGCCGGATTGTCCAAGAATGCGACGGAAGGGATGGCTTCGCCGGGACGGATCGGGGTGTTTACGGTGTTGCTGCTGCTGGGGCAGGTGTTGCCGCTGCCGGTCTGGATATGGGCGACGCTGATGCATGATGATGGGGCGGCTTCGCTGGCATTTGGCGCGCTGGTGCTGGGGTATGGAGTACGGGTGATCAGCGCGATTTGTTACCGGCAGAGCTGGCGGGGAACGCTGCTGCATCCGCTGGGTGTGATGACGTTGCTGACTTTGCAGTGGGCATCTCTGGCTGGGCGGCTGAGGGGCAAGCCGGCAACCTGGAAGCAGCGGGCGTACCGGGTGGAGTGAGAAGGCCTGAAGTGACTTGCAGGCCGGGTTTGTCGTCCAAGAGAACTGGGAATGCCAGTATCTTTCATTCAGGGATTTGCGTTTGCATCGTTTTGGAAAACAATTGAGGGTTGCCGGGCGTTGGGCAGCAATGTTGTTGCTTGGCATGCCGGCGACGTGTGGGTTCGCGCGCAATGAGCCCGATCGAGCCCTTTACGCGGACCGGTTGCGGGTGGCGCGGGTCGCTTACTTCAAAGTGATTACGAGCAACGACCAAGGGGCGGACAAGGCGGCGCACGAGGCGCTGGCGGCGCTGGAACAGGCGTATCCGGGCGACCCTGTGGCGAAGGCCTATCACGGAAGCCTTGAACTGTTGGATGCGGCGCACAACTGGGCGATTTGGAATTTGCATAAGCAGTCGGCGGAAGGTTTGAGCCTGATGGATGAGGCGGTGACACAGGCTCCGAATGAACCTGAGGCGCGTTTTATTCGGGCAGCTACTAGCTGGCATCTACCGGGGTTTTACCGACGGCGGGCGCAGTGCGAGGCGGATTTTGAGCTGCTGGCGGGGCGGGCGGAGCAAGATGCACGGGAGGGTCGGCTGCCTCCGGAGCTGGCGGCGGCGGCGTTCAACTACTGGGGGCAGATTCTGGTGGGACGGGAGGACCGGGCGGGGGCGCGGGGGGCGTTCAGCGCGGCGGTGCGGGTGGCGGCGGGGAGTCCGGGTGGGGTGGACGCGGCGAAAAGGTTGAAAGCGTTGGGCTAAGGGTCGCTGCGGAGCGGCTGCTCTTGATTCGAAGGGCGAAAGCATGCCTCAGGGGCTGAAGCCACTGAGGCATCGCCTTCGTTTTGCCGGGGATGAATCCCCGGCCTACCCTATAACTTCCTTGCCTACTCTATTGCTTCAGGGGTTTGCGGGCGAAGTAGAAGAGGGAGAAAGCGAGCGCGGCGAACATAACGACGGCGGTGCCGTTCGAGTGCAGGTAAGGGATTTCGGGGAACTGGATGGGGACGTGGTTGCCGGAAAGGGATTCGTAGGCCTTGATGGCGACGCCGATGAGGCCGACGATGCCGCCAGCGGCGATCAGGCCGGAGGCGTACAGGGCACCGGGGCTTATTTCGCTTTCGTCAGTCTCGTGGCCGGCTTTTTTCAAGGCCATGTCGACGAGCAGGCGCATGACGCCGCCAACAAAGATGGCCAGGGTCGTGCCGATGGAGAGATAAGCGCCGACGGCGAAGGACAAGGACCGGATGCCGAGGAGTTCGACGGCGATGACCAGGAAGACGCCCATGAGGACGAGTCCCCACGGGAGTTTCTGGGTGAGGATGCCGTTGATGACGGTGGCCATGAGGCGGGCTTGCGGGGCGGCGGCTTTTTCGCTGCCGATGCCTTGGATCCATTGGACTTCGATTTTGTGCGTGGCAGGGGAGTAGAGGTATTTGCCGTCGGCGAGGACGGGCGAGCCGAGCGCGTTCAGGACGATGTATTCGCTGGCAGTGTGCGTGGTGGTGGACTTGTCGCTTGGGGATGAGCCCAGGGTGGTGACGGGGATTTTTTCGGGGAGCTTGGCATTTTGCTGGACGTTGACGCCGGGCTGGGTGGAGTTGATGTCCCAGGGTTGAGGCGCGGCGCGGAACTCCTGGAAAGCGGTGTTCATGGCGGTGAGGGTGACGCCGATGATCAGCGTCGAGACGCAGACGCCGATCATGAGGGCGATCTGCTGGAGGCGCGGCGTGGCGCCGATGAGGTAGCCGGTTTTGAGGTCCTGGGAGGTGTCGCCGGAGTTCGAGGCGGCGATGCAGACGGCTCCGCCAACGGTGATGGCCAACGCACCATAAGCGGGGGCGGTCCAGCCTTTGACGAGGAAGATGGCGGAGGTGGCCATGAGGGTGGCGATGGTCATGCCGGATACGGGGCTGGCCGAGCTGCCGATAAGGCCGACGATGCGTGAGCTGACGGTGACGAAGAGGAAGCCGAAGACGACGATGAGCAGGGAGGCGGCGAGGTTGGCGAGGGGTCCGATGTAGGTTCCGGGGACGGGCTTGAACTGGAGGAAAAAGAACATGATGGCGACGAGGGCGATGGAGCCTCCGACGACGACGCTCATGGGGAGGTCGTCTTCGGTGCGGATGGCTCTCGGAGCGGGGCCGGAGGACTTTTTCATTTTGCTGAAGCCGCTGGTCAGGGCGGAGACGATAGTGGGGAGGGTCTTGACGAGGGTGATGAGGCCGGCCGCGGCGACGGCTCCTGCGCCCATTGGGCGTATGTAGGTGGACCAGAGTTCGCTGGGGCTCATGAGGCTGATGAGCTTGGTGCCGGGGTAGATGGGCTGGGTGAGGCCGGTTCCGAAGAAGTGGATCAGGGGCATGAGGACGAGCCAGGAGAAGACGCCGCCGGCGAAGATAACGCCGGAGACTTTAGGTCCGATGATGTAGCCGACGCCGAGATATTCCGGAGTGGCGTCGCATTTGATAGCTGCGCCTTTGAGGATATGCTGGGCGCCGAGGTCGGGCTGATAGCTGGGGGAATCGGGCCATGCTGCAAAGAGATTGCTGTTCTGGAAGAGAGTGTAGACGCCGCCCAGGCCAAGGCCGAGGAAGACGCGGCTGGCGAACGAACCACCGCGATCGCCGGCCATCAGGACGTCAGCGCAGGCGGTGCCTTCGGGGTAGGCGAGGGTGGCGTGTTCTTCGACAATGAGCTGGCGGCGGAGGGGGATCATGAAGAGGACGCCGAGCCATCCGCCGACGAGGGCGAGGAGGAAGATGCGGGAGTATTCGAGGTCGAAGCCGAGGAAGATGAGGGCGGGGAGGGTGAAGATGACGCCTGAGGCGATGGACTGGCCGGCGTTGCCGGTGGTCTGGACGATGTTGTTTTCGAGGATGGAGCTTTTGCCGAAGACGCGCAGGATGGAGATAGACAGGACGGAGATAGGGATGGAGGCGGCAACAGTGAGTCCGGCGCGCAGGCCGACGTAGACGGTGACGGCTCCGAAAATAATTCCGAAGATGCAACCAAGAAGGAGGGCACGGAAGGTGAACTCGGGTCGCTTGTCGGAGGCGGCGACGTACGGAGAAAACACGGGGGGCTTGAAATCGGGCGCTTGTACTTCGGGCAAGGTCTATGCCTCCGAGAGAGTTACGACGAATATACGGGATTTGGCTGGGAACGGTGAATGTGTGTAGAGGCAAGCAGATTCCCCTGAGGGGAATGACAGAAAGAAAAGCAAGGGCAACGACAAACTCAGATCCTTCACTTCGTTCAGGATGACAAGGGAGAGCTTTGGGGTGGCAAGCGAGTCCTTCCGGGCGACAAGGGGGATAGAAAGGTGACAAACGGGACAGGAGGTTCGCGAATGAGATGGACGAATTGCACTGGGAAGCAGGTGTGACCAGTCGGAGACCTGGAGTGTTGTTCCATGGAAATTCACGAAAGGGCTGATAGCTTTTGGGGTTTGGCTCTGCGTATACTAGGCGCAAGGCGGCGTGGACTGGCCGGCTTTGATTGAGGTGCGACTTCAGTAGCGACCCTCGTTCTCAACATGTAGATTTGTTGCGAAGTGCTTCCGCTTCCGGAGCTTCGTTCTGGCGCGTGGCGATGGCTGCGCCGGGCAATCTGCTGAGCGGGGTGGGTGATGCGCTGGGTTGTTCGCTTCTTCCCGCGGACTGTTCTGTCTGCGGTTCTCCTCTTGAAAAACTGACCGCTGCCCCGATTTGCGAGGCGTGCTGGCACGAGATTCCCGGACCGCGGGAGTGTTGCTGCGCTTGCTGCGGCGAGGATTTGTTTGTGCCGGCAGAGACAGCCGTGGGTGTGGCTGCGTTGTGCCGTGCTTGCCGGATGGTGCCGCCGGGTTTTGTTCGGGCGGTCAGTTACGGCGTCTATGACGGGAGCATGCGGGCGGTTATCCATGCGCTGAAGTTTGAGCGGATGGAGCCGCTGGTGCATCAGCTTGGCGGGATGCTGGCCGAGGTGATGTCGCGCTTTGCTCAGGAAACTCCTGAAGGAATGCTGGTGATCCCGGTGCCGTTGCATGCCAAGCGCAGGGCGGAGCGTGGATTCAATCAGGCGGAGGCTTTAGCTGCAGAGGCGTTGCTAAGGCTCAAGAAGATCCATCCGGCGTGGAGGCTGGAGATGGACTCCGGTGCGCTGGTCAGGGAACGGAGAACGGAGAGCCAGGCGGGATTGACTCCGCGCCAGCGCCGGCAGAATCTGCGCGGCGCTTTTTTTGTTCCTGATCCTGGGCCGATCGCGAGGCGGCACATTTTGCTGGTGGATGATATCTACACGACGGGCGCGACGGGGCGGGCGTGCAGCAAAGTGCTGTTGAAGGCAGGTGCGGCTTCGGTGCGCGTAGCGACGCTGGCGCGGGCGCAGAGGCGCTTTCCAGTGTTCGTCGAAACGCGTCAGAGGTATATGCGAGTTGCGGAGTCTCTTGAGATTCCAGGGAATGGCTTCGGAAATATTTTTGTTCACTAGTTCGGCAATGCGGTTGGTTTTAAGCAAGAAAGGGACGCGGAATACAGGCCACGCACAACAAGAACCGGTAGAAAACACTTTTACGAGGGGAAGCGATGTCGCTTGGTAAAGCCATGATTCACGCCCGCAAGCAGAAGTCACTCGCAAAAGCAGCAGCCCATGCCAATCATGGCGAAGGTCAGAGCTGGACACAGTCGACCGTCATGTCCAGCCAAGTGATGCAAATGCCGGTGCTGGTGTTGAATGCTTCGTATGAGCCGATCAACATCTGCGGGGCGCGGCGGGCGCTGGTGCTGGTCTTGAAAGGCGTTGCGAAGACCGAAGAAGAGCATGGGTTGATGCTGCATGCACAGCGCAGTCGCATGGCCATGCCTTCGGTGATCCGGCTGCTGGAGTATCGGCGCATTCCGCACCAGACGCGGGCGCTCTCCAGGAAGAACATCCTGCTGCGGGATAGGAATACCTGCCAGTACTGCAGCGTGGTGCTGCCGGCGAGCGAGCTGACGCTGGATCATGTGATTCCGCGGTCGCGGGGTGGGAATTCGACCTGGGAGAATCTGGTCGCGTGCTGCCATTCGTGCAACCGGCGCAAGGGAAATCGGATGCTGAATGAGCTAGACGATATGAAGCTGCTGCGGGAGCCGCGAACATTTAGCCTGCATACTAGCCGGCAAATTATGCGCATGCTGGGGCGGGGAGATGACCGGTGGCGGAAGTATTTGTTTTATTAGAGAACAGAGAACAGAGAACAGAGAACACGAGGGCCGGAGAGTATACGCTCCGGCCCTTTCCGTCTAGTTTGTTGGGCCGCCATCGCTGGTGGAGCTGGTGGACGGAGGGGCGGTCAGGAGGGTGGCGAGGTTGGTGCCGATGGGTGACCCCAGACCGGTGCAGGCATCCCAGCCAGGCCCCGCGGAGTAAGTCCCGTTATTGCCTGAGGTGATGTCGTTGAAGCCGTTGCTGGGCTCGGGAAGCGCATAAAGTCCCGGGTTCAGGAAGCCGAGACGCTTGTTGAGCTGCTGATTCAGGAGAGCGACCAGGCCTGCCCAGAGCGGGGCAACGGCGCTGGTGCCTCCGACGACGCCCTGCTGGCCATCGACGACGATGTTGTAACCGGTATTGGGATCGGCGTCGCCGGCGACGTCAGGGACGCCGCGGCCGGTGTCTCCGGTGAGGGACGACTGGTAGGCTGGCTGAGCGAATGTGGTGCTGAAGCCGCCGCCCGTAGCACCACCGCTAGCGCCATCGTTCCAGACGGATTCGCTGGTGATCGTGGTTCCAGAGGATTCGAGCGTTGTGCCGCCGCAGCCGAGGACGTTGGGGCTGGAGGCAGGGAAGTCGACATTGTCGGAGCCATCTGTGGCTCCGTCGCTCGAGCCGTTGTCGCCGGCAGCTACGGTGATGGTAACTCCGAGAGCGGCGGCTTCCTGCGCGACCTGGTCGAACGTCTGGAGGAACTGGCCGGTCCAACTTGATTCCGGGGCTCCCCAGCTGATGGAGATGACCGAGGGATTGTTGGAGGAGTCGTGGATGGCCTGGCTGAGCGCGTCCTGGAAGCCTTGAGACGAGTTGGTTGCGAAGTAAACCACGATGTTGGCTCCCGGAGCTACCGCTCCGGCGACTTCGATGTCCAGGCAGACTTCAGCGTCGGCGCTGTTCGGGTTAGTGGGGCTGTTGGTGCCTCCGTCCACGGAAACGTCCGTCACGGTGGGCGTGGGGAGGCCAAGCGCTCCGAAAAAGGAATTGAGGTCGGAGGGATTGTAGCCGCCGCCCAGTTCGATAATGCCGATGGTCTGGCCTGCGCCGGTGACGCCGGTGGGAAAGCTGTAGAGCTGGGCGACCTGGACGGGAGAGTACGACGTTGCTGCGGCAGCGCTCGCATCGAGTTCAGCGGTCAGTTTTCGGAGGCGAAAATGCGGTTTGGCCTGAGGACGGTTGTCCAAGCCAAACACCCCCTGCACGATATCGGCGAGGTCGGCGGGAATGTGGATCTTGCCGGTGCGGCCTCGGAAGTTTCCATCAGGATGCTCGTATTGGTTCAGGGTGACGGAGAAGGCAGCTTCGAGCTGTGAGACAGTGCCGCGGAGTTTGACTGTACGGCGCGCGATCTCGTCGGGAGTTTCGACGACGGTGAGGCCGTTGGCGCGAGCAAATTCGCGGACGCGCTCGAGTTGCTTGGGCTCGGCGCCGTACGCGGAGGCAAATTCATCATGGCTGAGGATGCGGCCCTGCAAGTCGTCGAGCTTGAGTTCGCGGCGCTGCTTGAGGACGATGGATATCTCAACCTGCTGATTGGGATCGGCGGGGCCGACCATGGTGGCGCCGGGCATCGCAGCGCGATCAGAACCGGGGAGGGCAATCTTGTTCTGCTCTGTCATTCGTCAAACTCCTGTTGCGAAGTTGGAGTGTTTCCACGGGGGGATGGATGCACACGCGTCTAAGCGGGGTGGGTCGGGCGGCGTGGCGGCGAGGCTGCAAGACAGTACCGGGTGCAATCAACGCCGGTGAAAAAACTATACGCTGCTGAGGCGAGCCGGGGACTTTTTCCGCAGTTCATGATGAACGGGATCTTTGGAGTGATCGGTTGCCGGAAATCTTCATCGACGGCACGAGAGATTCGACATACGGGAGGTCGTTTCCCGTGTAACGGTGGAGGGACATCCTTCACTACTTCGTGAATCTCAAGTTTCGAGCAGGGCGCCTGGGTTTGTGCTCAGACAGGCGCCCCCTTTTTTGGTGCGCGTCAGGCTGTTGGACGGCGGTGGGCTCGGTACTTACGGATCAGCGCGTTGGTGGAGCTATCGTGCTTGAGGGCCGGCTCTTCGGCGCTTTCGAGTTCAGGGATGATGCGGACGGCGAGGACCTTGCCGAGCTCGACTCCCCACTGGTCGAAGGAATCGATCTGCCAGATGGCGCCTTGCACGAAGACGCTGTGCTCGTAGAGGGCGATGAGCTTGCCCAACGTGGCGGGCGTCATGTGGTCAGCGAGGAGAACCGAGGAGGGACGGTTGCCTTCGAAGGTCTTGTGGGGGATGAGCCAGTCGGCGACGTTCTCGGCTTTGAGCTCTTCGGCGGTCTTGCCAAAGGCGAGGGCCTCGGCCTGGGCGAAGACGTTGGACATGAGCAGGTCGTGATGGCGGCCGATGGGATTGAGGGACTTGAAGAAACCGATGAAGTCGCAGGGGATGAGCTTGGTTCCCTGGTGGATGAGCTGGTAGAAGGAGTGCTGCCCGTTGGTGCCGGGCTCGCCCCAGAAGATGGGGCCAGTCTGGTAATCGACCACGCGACCGTCGAGGGTGACGTGCTTGCCGTTGGACTCCATGGTGAGCTGCTGCAGGTAGGCGGGGAAACGCTTGAGGTACTGGTCGTAAGGCAGGACGGCGACAGTCTGGGCGTCGAAGAAATCGTTATACCAGATGGCCAGCGCGCCCATGAGGAAGGGCAGGTTCTTGTCGAAGGGTGTGGTGCGGAAGTGCTCGTCCATGGAGTGAAAGCCCGCTAGCATGGCGCGGTAGTGGTCGGGGCCGATGGCGATCATGGTGGAAAGGCCGATGGCGGAGTCCATGGAGTAGCGACCGCCGACCCAGTCCCAGAAGCCGAACATGTTGGCGGTGTCGATGCCGAACTTCGAAACTTCTTGGGCGTTGGTGGAGACGGCGACGAAGTGGCGCGCGACGGCGGCGTGTTCCTTCAGCTTGCCGAGAGACCAGGCGCGGGCGGTGTGCGCGTTGGTCATGGTCTCGAGCGTGGTGAAGGTCTTCGACGAGATGATGAACAGGGTTTCTTCCTGGTCGAGGTCGCGCGTCGCTTCGTGGAAGTCGGTCCCGTCGACGTTCGAGACGAAACGGAAGGTGAGATCGCGGTCGCTGTAATGGCGGAGGGCCTCGTAGGCCATAACCGGGCCGAGGTCGGAGCCGCCGATGCCGATGTTGACGATATTCCTGATGGGCTTTTCGGTGTATCCGAGCCACTTGCCGGAGCGGAGCTGGTCGGCGAAGGCGGCCATCTTGTCGAGGACGGCGTGGACTTCGGGGACGACGTTTTTCCCGTCGAATTCGATGACTGCGTCTTTGGGTGCGCGCAGGGCGACGTGGAGGACGGCGCGATTTTCGGTGATGTTGATCTTGTCGCCGCGGAACATGGCGTCGAGTTTCTCGCGCAGGCCGGACTCTTCGGCGAGCTGGAGGAAGAGCTTGAGGGTTTCATCGGTGATGCGGTGCTTTGAGTAGTCGAGGAAGATGCCTTCGGCCTCGGCGGTGAGGCGCTCGCCGCGGCTGGGGTCGTCGGCGAAAAGCTGGCGGAGGTGAGTGGCTTTGATGCTGGACGCGTGGGCTTCGAGGGCTTTCCAGGCGGGGAGTTGCTTGAGGGGAGTGGTCATGCTGTCTCCTGCGATGTTCCGTTTCTCAATGCGGATTATACGCGGGAGATTTTGCGGGGGATGCGCACGTGCGTGCGCGAGTTGCAGGGCGAGAAGCAGATTCTCCTAGGGGACTGACAGAAAGAAAAGCGAGGGCGTTCATGACTGATCTGGTGAAATCCCACCCATCCCGCAGGGACGCGGGATGGATGGGGCACCCACCTTCTGATGGGCGGGTCTTACTTGATGGCATCGGGCGCGGGGGTTGCGGCGCCGGGGAAGATGCCTTCAAGAGCCTTGCGCTTCTGGTCGTCGAGTTCGGGGTGGGGGAAGGGCTTGCGCGGAAGCATCTGATCGCGCTGGGCGGCGTTGTAGACGAAGATGGCTTCGACCGTGGCGATCTGCTTGAGGTCGGCGGGCTGGAGGCGCTCGTAAGTGTCGTCGTTGGAGTGGTGGGTGCGGGTTTCGTAGTCGAGGTCGTCCTGGATGAACTGGAAGCCGGGGATGCCGACGGCGTCGAAGCTGAGATGATCGGTGCCGCCGGTATTGCGGTTGGTGATGGTGGTGACGCCCAGGTCTTTCAATGGCGCCATCCACTGTTCGAAAATCGGCACCGTGGCGCTGTTGCCCTGGGTGTAGATGCCGCGGATCTTCCCGCTGCCATTGTCGATGTTGAAGTAGCCGGAGATGAGTTTCTGCTCAGGCTTGACTTCGAGCGGGCCACCGGCGCGGCGCATAAATTCAGGCAGCACAACCTGGTCGGGAGCGGTTGAGAGCGGGGCGGAGCCGAAGTGTTCCTTGGCGTAGCCTTTGGAGCCGAAGAGGCCTTGTTCTTCGCCGGTCCAGAGGGCGATGCGGATGGTGCGGCGGGGCTTGAGGTCGAGGGCCTTGATGATGCGGACGACTTCCATGGCGACGACGGTGCCTGCGCCGTTGTCGGTGGCGCCGGTGCCGGCGATCCAGCTATCGAGATGGCCGCCGACCATGACAACCTGGTCTTTCAGGGTGGGATCGGAGCCAGGGATTTCGGCGACGGTGTCGAAGCCGTGCTCGTGCTCGCCGGTGAACTTGGTTTCGACGTCGAGCTCGACGGTGACGGGCACGTGGGCCTGGGTGAGGCGATAGAGGCGGCCATAGCTTTCGATGGCAGCGACGATGACGGGGGTTCGGACCTTCTTATCGGCGAGGTAGGGAGTGCGGCCGAGAGTGGCTCCGTTGTCGTCGAAGAGCGTACCGCCGGAGCCGCCGCCGTTTTTGCCGTCGCGGCTAGGTTCGATCACAGCTGCAACTTTCTCGTCGACGAAAAACTGGGCGAGCTTGTCGATGAGCTTGCCGCGTTCGACGAACGCTGCGATGCGGCGCTGCATGTCGGGGCTCATGCCTCCGCCGCCCGCGGTGACGGGATATTCGGCGAGTTCTTCGAGCTCTTTGTCCGTGGCGCGTTCGAAGAGGGCTTTGTCGAGGGGCGGGACTTCGCGCATGGCGCCGTAGAGAACGATCTTGCCGGCCAGTTTGTCCTTGTACTGATCCATGTCTTTTTCGGACTGGATGTTGACAAAGACGACGTCGCCGGTGACCGGGCCATTTGTTGAGGGCGACCAGGGCGTGGCCTGAGTGATGAGGATAGCGGTGTCAGGCGTGACCATGCGCGCCCAGGTGTTGAGCTGCTGCCAGCCCATGCCGAATTCGCCCCAGTCGTCCAAGTGCGCGTTTTCAAGGCCGATTTTGGTGAGCGTGTCGCGGGTCCATTCGTTGGCCTTTTTGAGATTGGGCGAGCCTGTAAGGCGGGGGCCGATGCCGTCCATGAGCGCGGACGCGAACTCCATGATGTGGGAGTGATTGAGGCCTTCGTCGCGAATCTTCTGGTACGCGGCCATGTCCAGCGTTTCGGTAGCGGGCTGAACTTCCGTGTAGGGATCGACGGCGGCGGGCTGCCTGGTCTTGTCGGTCTTCGGTTTGTCTGCGCTTAGAGCATAGAAGGGCGAGGCGAGCGCCGCAGCAAGGCAAGCCGCAGTAAAGAAGCGAGGCAAGGCGAGGGTCAATTAGCTTTCTCCGGGGTTGATGTGTGGATCTACGTGGCATCAATTGTAGCTTGAATGCGGGTTGGGAAGACCGAATGTATGAAGGACCAAAAGCGGAGTTTTGCCAACGCTGAGAATCGCTGTGATAGCCTAACCCTGTTCTGAGCCAGAAGCGCTGTCCGAAGAGGTTTCGAATTTGCAGCGAATCTCCCCTTTTAAGACGCTCGATATCTTTCGCGGCTTTGCGGCGATTTGGGTGGTTATGGTGCATGGGTGTGATCGGTGGATTTCGGACGGTCACCTGAGATATCTGAAAGAGCCGCTTTATGCCTTCTCCATGTGGGGTCAGTTAGGCGTTGTTCTTTTCTTTGTTATCTCGGGATATTGCATTACCGCGGCAGCCTATTCAGCGCTGGTAACAGGCAAGAGCATCTGGCGTTATTCCTATGAACGTATCCGCCGCATTTATCCACCGTACTTTGTAGCGCTCGTTCTTACTCTGCTGTCGGGCTTGAGTGTCCAGTACATGAATTCTCATCACCTCACTGAGGTGAACCATGTCCCCAACTTTGCCTTTGGTCTGGAATATTGGTTTGCCAACATTTTTCTTCTTCAGAAGGAACTTGATACGCCGATGGTGAATGTGGTGTTTTGGAGTCTCTGCTATGAAGTGGCTTTCTATGTCATTATCGGCATCTTTTTGGCGTTTGCCCAAAAGGTGGTCAAAAAGCGAGATTTTGTGACTGGGGTGACGGTTCTTGTTTTGACTGTGGGTGGGAGTACAACATTGACGCTGGGTACCTTGCTAATTTTTGGGAAAGCGCCGGTCCCCTTTGACTTGTGGCATCAGTTTTCGATTGGCGGTTTGCTGTTCTTTCTGCTCGAATTGAAACGGGAAACCGTATCCAATTTTACTTCTGCTTTCAGGACTATGGTGTTGCTTAACGTCGGGGTTGTTTGCCTGTTGACGATTGCGTACATAGCGTTGCGTCAATATGGGGTAGTCGATATGGGCCACCCGTCCAGCAAGGTTCGTTCGACGGTATGCCTTCTGTTCGCAATTCTATTGGTTGGGATGAGGCGCTTCGACGAATTGATCGTCAAAAATCGATTGGTTCGCCCCCTGGTGTGGGTCGGTGCTTTTTCTTACAGCCTTTACCTGGTGCATCCGATCGTTCTACCCTATGTCGATATTGTTTGCCGGAAGGCGGGTCTGAACGGCGACCGCTACTGGATAGCTTTCTGGATTCAAGTCGCCGTTGCAATCGCGTTTGGCCGGCTGTTTTACCTGCTTCTGGAGAAGCGCTTCATCTCCAATCGTCAAGTGCAGCGCCTCACGGCTGAACACGTTGCATAATCGACCAGGAGGCCAGCGGCGGGCTAACTTGATTCTGGAATTATGCATATGGAGTTGACGAAGCGGAGAGGTGTCGCTTGGCGAACCCGCACCACCGAACTCATGCTGGGGCCTCGCACGCTGGTAATGGGGATCGTCAACATCACGCCTGATTCGTTTTCGGATGGAGGGCTTTTTCTCGAAGCGCATCGCGCGGTGGAACATGGGCTGCGGATGCTGGATGAAGGAGCGGACATTCTTGATCTGGGGGCGGAGAGTACTCGGCCTGGATCGAATGCTGGCTCCGGGCAGGGCGGTGCGAATGGGGCACTCAGCGCCAAAGAAGAGCAGAGACGGCTACTGCCGGTGTTGGATGGGATTTTGCGAGCGCGGCCGGACGCTATCGTTTCTGTAGACACCTACAAGGCGGCGACAGCGCGAGCTGCGGTGATGGCTGGCGCCGAGATTGTCAACGATGTGAGTGGTTTTTCATGGGATGCTGCGATGGCTGAAACCTGCGCGGAGCTGCAATGCGGCGCAGTGCTGATGCATACGCGGGGAACTCCGGGGGAGTGGCGAACGCAGGCTCCGCTGGGACGCGAGGGTGTGCTGCCCGCGGTGCGCGATGAGTTGACGGAGTCGCTGCGCGCTGCACTGAAAGCGGGGATTTCGCTGGATCGGATCGTTCTCGATCCGGGGTATGGTTTTGGGAAGCGGTTTGACGATAACTACTATCTGCTGGCGCGGCAGAGAGAGTTGCTTGCGCTGGGACGACCGCTGCTGGCGGGGCTTTCGCGGAAGTCGTTCTTGACGAGAGGGCTTGCCGAGCTTGAAGGGCGGGTTACGTCGACCGTTGCGGCGATGGCTCACGAAGACCGTGAGATGGCGGGAATTGCCGCGCTGACGGCTGCGATCCTGGCGGGTGCATCGGTGGTGCGGGTGCATGAGGTGCGCAAGGCGGTCGTTGCTGCGCAGTTCGCGGATAGCCTGCTGGCGGCCGGTTGATCCGACTGGGAAGGTGGGGCTGTTCTGATGGCTTCGCCGTTGTGCTCCGTGGTAGGATCAAGCGCAAACCGAGACATAACCACCCTGTTACGCCCGTCCCGTCCGCCATGTTTCTTTCTTCTCTGGAGGTCAGCTCTTGACTTTGTTTCGCGTCGTTCTTCCTGGATTTGTGCTGCTTTCAACTTCGATCTTGTTTGGGCAGAGCGCGCCTGCTGCTGACCTAGTGTTGAAGAATGCGACGGTGATGACGGCCAGTCATGGAACCATCGAGCATGGGGCGGTATGGGTGCATGCGGGCAAGATTGCGGGGGTCGGCGCTACGGTCAGCGCGCCTGCGAACGCGCAAGTGATCGATGCCACGGGCAAGTGGGTGACGCCGGGGATCATCGATCCGCATTCCCATTCGGCGTTGAGCAACGACGTCAACGAGGCAACCAGCCCGGTGACGCCGAGCATGATGATGATCGATGCGTTCGACAATCGCGACAAGGCGCTCTACCAGGCACTGGCGGGCGGGGTGACGACGGAGCTGCTGCTGCACGGGTCGGCCAACATGATTGGCGGGCAGGCGGTGGTGATCAAGAACAAGTTCGGATTGTCCCGCGATGCGATGCTGTTTCCCAATGCGCCGCGGTCGATCAAGTTTGCTTCGGGTGAGAATCCGAAGCGCGTGTACGGCTCGCGCGATCAACTGCCATCGACGCGCATGGGGAATTTTGAAGTGATGCGGCAGTCATTCGAGAACGCCAAGGCGTACATGGCAAGCTGGGATGCTTACAACGCAAAGTTGGCGAAGAAGGACGACTCCGCGGTCGCTCCCAAGAAGGATTTGAAACTGGAGGCGCTGGCCGATGTGTTGCGCGGGAAGTTGTATGTGCAGATTCACTGCTATCGTGCAGATGAATTTCTGACCGAAGAAGCGATCGCGCACGAGTACGGCTACAAGATTCGCGCATTTCATCATGCGCTTGAAATGTACAAGGTGGCGGATCAGATTGCTCCGGAGAATACGGCCATTGCGACGTTCAGTGATTGGTGGGGCTACAAGGATGAGGCGTGGGATGCGATTCCGTGGAATGCGGTGATGAGCATGCGTAAGGGCGTCAAGGTGGCGTTGAAGAGCGATTCGAACGACCATATTCGCCGGTTGAATCAAGAGGCGGGGAAGATGGTGCACTATGGCGGCGCGACCGAAGACGAGGCCATTCGCATGGTAACGCTGAACCCGGCGTGGATCATTGGCGTGGATGATCGCGTGGGTTCGATCGACGTTGGCAAAGATGCCGACCTAGTGATCTGGAATGTCGATCCGCTGTCGACGTATGCGCGGGCGGAGAAGGTGTTCATTGATGGCGATTTGTTCTTCGATCTGGCTGCGCCAGGGTTTGGAACGCCGCATTTTTCAGGAGCCATGCATGATGGCGGCGGGTTTGGGAACGACGATTCAGAGAACGAGGATGGGGACTAACATGATTCGACGATCTGGATCGATACTGCTGGCGGCGTCTTTGATCGCTGCATGTTCGGGTTTGGCACAGGCGCCTGCGAAGTCCGGTGGGGTGATTGCGATTACTGGCGGCAAGTTGCTGACGGTGAGCCATGGAGTGATTGAAAACGGCGTGCTGCTGATCAAGGATGGCAAGATCAGCGCTGTCGGCGAGAGTGGGAAGGTGGATGTTCCGAAGGACGCGACGATTGTCGATGCGCGTGGGATGACTGTGTATCCCGGGCTGATCGAGCCGGACACGACGTTGGGGCTGACCGAGGTTGGATCGGACGAAAACAGCAACGACCTCGCCGAGCGTTCAGACGAAATCATGCCGCACATGCATGTAGCAGATGCCTTTCATGCGGAGACGGAGTTGATTCCGGTCGCGCGGTTGAACGGCATCACAAACGCGATGGTTGCGCCGGGCGAGGACGATTCAGTCGCTGGACAGGATATTTTTATTCAGCTTGCGGGCCGGAGTCGAGATGCGATGATCTTGGGGCGGGATATTGGGCTGTCAGTGAATTATGGTGCTGATCAGCGGCGGCGCGGCGGAAGGGGGAAGTCGGAATATCCTTCGACGCGCATGGGATTGATTACGCAGTTGCGGCAGAGTCTGCTGGATGCGCAGCATTATGAAGCGGCACGGGATGCGGCGGTGAAGAAGCCGGAGAAGACCGGGGACAAGGGCTCCGATAAGGGAGAGAAGCCGGTAGCGGAGCGCGATCTGAAGCTGGAGGCGCTGCTGCCGTACCTGCATGGGCAGAAGCCGGTGGTCATTGGCGTCTCCGAGGGATATGACATCGAGACGATCATGAAGGTGGCGCAGGAGTTTCACCTGAAGGTGATCCTCAATCATGTGACGCATTCGCAGGAAGTTCTGGATGAGATTGCGGCTTGGAAAGTGCCGGTGATCGTGGGATCGATTTATGACTTTCCCAAGGCGAACGAACGCTTTGACGCGGTGTATACGCTGCCGGCGGAACTGGCGAAGCGCGGGGTGAAAATTGCCATCTCTTCGGCCGAAGCGGGTGGGCCGGGAGGGGCGCATGGGGTGCGCAATCTGCCTTATGCTGCGGGATTTGCTGTAGCGTACGGCCTGCCGTACGAAGACGGGCTGAAGGCGATCACGCTGAATGTGGCGGAGATGTATGGGTTTGGGGACAAGCTGGGTTCGCTTGACGTGGGCAAGATGGCGAACGTGGTGCTGGCAAATGGGGATCCGCTCGATGTGAGGACGGATGTAAAACAGGTGTACATCGAAGGGGTGGCACAGCCGATGGTGAGCCGGCAGACAGTGCTGCGGGATGAGTACAGCAAGCCGTAGGCTCGAAGCGTTCGACTGGAAAAGAGGTCAGGCGCCGGATTCTTCCAGCAGATCGGAATCCATCTCGGTCTGACGGACAGACGACCATTTCTCAAGATAGACGACACCGAGAACCAGACCGACGAGGAAGATAGCTACGGAACTGTACTCCATGATGTCAAGGCGCTGGTTTTCCTGGGGGGTTTGGTACACGACGATGCCCTGTATATTGCGAGGGACCATGCGCTCCACTTCCGGCGCAGGGGAGCGAGGGAGATTCTGGAGGTAGTCGGTCGATACCATGGCGCTGAACACGAGGCCGCCCAATCCTGGCAACATGAATAGCAAGGCAAAAAATTTCAGTAAGGGCAAATTGTTTCGTTTCATTTGAAACTCCGTTTTCGGCGCTGTCCGCAACGCCATTCTTCCATCTCGTCGATCGTGAGCCCAGCGCGTCACGCGTTACATAGGCCTTGCTTCCCGTTCTCTGCGACGAAGCCGCGTGCACGGGCGGCGGGGACGTCACTCTACCTCTAAAGCTTAGATTGAGTCAACCTTAAATTAGTTATCCATTCACGCAAAGCATTCCAGGCACCACTGAGGGCATGATCGCTTGCCCCGTGGATCAAGCTTATTTGTGCTCGCTGGATTCCTGGATGCGGCTGGCTTCGAAGCTGACGATTTTCCATTGCCCGGCTGGATTGCGAACGTAAACGCGGGTATAGCGATATCGGCCAGAGACGTCCGCATCTTTTTGAGAGCCGGTCAGTTCGGCCACAGATGTGACCACGGCGGTTTCGCCGTAGACGCGTACTTTTCTATCCGAGATGGTGAGGTTGGTGAGCTGAAATGAGCCCGATTTCAGGTTGCTGACGGCCTGCTCCTTGGTCTGAATTGCGCCTTTGGCCGTGATGCCGGTGTAGTCGTCGGCGAGCAGGCTGTCGAGAGCGGGTGCGTTCCCTTTGAGGATGGCAGCACGCCATGCCTCTTCCGCCTGGTCGATTTCGTGCCGGTATTCATGGCGTTGGGCTCGCGGAAGGGGCTTGGTGGTTGCTGCCCGAGCCGGAACGAGCGCGAGCACGAGCAATCCCGCCAGGGCAAGACTTCGGAGGAAGGAGGTGTCGGCCATATTCCTAACGAATCGTAGCCTTGGACGTTGGTTCTGGTCAAAAGGAAATCCAGACAGCGCTGCGGAAAGGAAGGAAAATTCACAATCGCGCATGTCGAGTGGGTAGGTTTAGAGGAGCGCGGTGAGGTTTTCGACGGACCGTTCGCGCATGCGCTGATAGAGGCCGCCGACGGCGAGTTTCTGGAAGTGAGGCGAAGCGCGGTGGGCGGCGAGAGCCTGCTGGTCCTTGTACTGCTCGTAAATGATGACGGTGTCGGGATCGTCCTCTAGCTGGTGAGGGATGTAATTGATGCAGCCCGGCTCTTTGCGTGAGGCTTCGGCGAGGGCGCGAAGGGTTTCCGCGATTTCCGTGCGTTCCTCGGCGGCAAACTTGAGTCGGACGGTGAAACTGACCATACGGTGCTCTCTCCTATAGTGTGGTTCGCTTCTACTGTAACTGCGATAAATGCTCTTACGAGTCCTGCGAGGAATCCTTCCACGAATCGAGGACGTCGGCGAATCCGGGAAGGATCATGGTTTGTTCCCGATCGGGGCCGGTCGAAACCATGCCGATCTTGGCCCCGCTTTCGCGCTCCTGAAAGCGCAGATACTCTTGTGCGGCGACGGGGAGGTGGTCGAAGTCGCGGATGCCCTCTGTGGATTGCTGCCAGCCGGGCAGGGTGGTGTAGCGCGGCACGATGGATTCGATGCCCTGGACGTCAGCGGGAATCAAGTCGGTGAAGGTTCCATCGATATCGTAGCCGATGCAGACAGGAATTTCCGCCAATTCGTCGAGCACGTCCATTTTGGTGACGACCAGCCATTCGGTGCCGTTGACCTGGTTGGAGTAGCGAAGAAGCGGGATGTCGAGCCAGCCGCAGCGGCGGGGGCGTCCGGTGACTGCGCCATATTCGTTGCCGCGGGCGCGCAGGGTTTCGGCGGAGCTGTCGTGGATCTCTGTAGGGAATGGACCTTCTCCGACGCGGGTTACGTAGGCCTTGGTGACGCCGATAACCGTGCCGATGTTGGTGGGGCCGACACCGGTTCCGGTGGAAGCGCCGCCGGCTGTTGCGGAGGAGGAAGTCACAAAGGGGTAGGTGCCGTGGTCGATGTCGAGCATGGTACCCTGGGCGCCCTCGAACATGACGCTGCCGCCTTCGGCAATGACCTTGTTCAGCAGGTTGCCGGTGTCGGTGACGAAGGGACGAACCTGCTCGGCGGCGGCCGCGTACTCATCGAGCATTTTGGCGGAGTCGATGGGCTCGCTGCCGAAGAGCGCCTTGGCGATGGCGTTTTTCTCCTGGCAGGCTGACTCGATGTGGGCCTGGAGAATCTTTGGATTGAGGAGGTCAACAATACGCAGGCCGCTGCGAGCCATCTTGTCTTCGTAGGCTGGGCCGATGCCGCGGCTGGTGGTGCCGATTTTCTTCCGGCCGGGGGCGCTTTCCGCGGCCAGCTCTATCATGCGGTGGTAGGGCAGAATAACCTGCGCGCGGTTGGAGACGAAGAGCTGGCTATCAACATCGACGCCGAGGTCGCGCAGCTTGGCAACTTCCTTCAGGAAGGCAATGGGATCGAGAACGACGCCGTTGCCGATCACGCCCTTGCATCCGGGACGGAGGACGCCGCAGGGAATGAGCTGAAGGACGAATTTCTGTCCGTGGATGATGACGGTGTGTCCCGCGTTGTGGCCGCCCGCATAGCGTGCAACGGCGTCGAACTGGCCGCTCAGCACATCCACAATCTTGCCTTTGCCCTCGTCGCCCCATTGGGCGCCGAGCACCACTGCTGTCTTCGCTCGCATGAATGTCTATCCCCTGTTTCGCAGTTGCCGTGGCGGGTTGGTTCGGGCAACTGGGGCCCCGCGCCACTCGTAATGATATACCGGGAGTCACCTCAAGCTGGCTGAGAGGGGAGTCGTCGATGGAGTGGAGTGCTCAGGTGGGAAAGTGGAAAGGGTGGAGGCTCGCGCTGAGTCGCGGGCGGCGAAGTCTCCCGGCTAGAATCCGAATATGCCAGAACTGCCGGAGGTCGAGACAATTGCGCGCGGGGTGCATGAGCGGCTGCGCGGGGACCAGATCATCGAGGTGTGGCTGGGTTCGCATCGGGAGCCGTTCAAGACGCCGGCGGTAGAGCAGGCGGCGGGGCTGGAGGGCCGGGTGATCCTGGCGGTGCATCGGACAGGCAAGCATATTGTGTGCGAGCTGGGGAACGAAGGGGATTCGCCGGGCGATCTGCCGTCTGCGCAGTGGATTGTTCACCTGGGGATGACGGGAAGGCTTCTGGTGACGACGCCGGAAGGTCCGGTGGCGCCGCATACGCACGCGCGGCTGACGCTGGCCAGCGGTCGGGAAATGCGGTTTGTCGATCCGCGGCGGTTTGGGCGGTTGGAGTTTCGGGAGCTGACGCGCGCCAAGGCGTTCGAGGGGCCGGGGACGGAGCCGACGACGATTTCAGCCGAGGATTTTGCGAAACTGTTTCGCGGGCGCAAGCTGGCCATCAAGGCGGCTCTGCTGAACCAAAGCATCCTGCACGGGGTGGGCAATATTTATGCCGATGAGAGCCTGTTCCGGGCGGGGATTCGGCCGCGGAGGATGGCGGGGAGGCTCAAGCGAACTGAGCTCCTCCGGCTGCATGAGGCTTTGCTGGCGGTGCTCAGGCACGCGATTGAGCTGGGAGGATCGTCGGTTTCGGATTATGTGGATGCGGACGGGGTGAAGGGTTTTTTCCAACTGGAGCACAAGGTCTATATGCGAACCGGTGAGCCTTGCCTGGTGTGCGGAACGCCCATCCGGCGGATTGTGTTGGCGGGGCGGGGAACGCACTACTGTCCGCTATGTCAGCACTGAGTTTGATTTGGGCGGAAAAGGACCTGCGATTCCATATCAGGAAGCGGGAACGAGGCGAATCTTCTATTTTTGGTAGACGCGAGGGAACCTATCAGGCCTAAGTGATAGAAAATGTTCAATCGTTCGATTGGCTTTTCAATTGCTACTTCTGGGGTGCCAGTGATGTACGGAAGCTGTGAAATTTCCAGTTTCAACATTGAGGGCCCCGTGATGAGCAGAACGCCACATAAGAGCGTTCCCTGAATGGGGCTACTTCAACGGACCTGAGGTGGTCACTTAGAACCGCCAGAAAGGTCCAACAATCTTGGGAGGCCAGTGCCCAAGAACATAAGACAGAAAGGCGTCACCCTCCGATCAGGGGTGGCGCCTTTCTCGCGTTTGCGGGGATGCTCAGGCTTCAGTTGACTTCGCGTGGGGACACTGGTGACGTTCGGAATGCGCGAAGTACGCAAAATGCTTGCGGAGAATGCATCCTTGCTGCGATACTCAGGCGCGTTGGAACTTTCTGGTTGGAAACGGGAAAAAGGAATTTACAGATTTGCAGCGATGTTGCCAGCCGTCGAGGTTCCCTGTAGTATCGGAATTGCCTATTGCGCAGCGGAGAGAAGCTTCCCCGAGCTGGAATTGTTGGCCGGGTAGAACTGCAAGGCAGCAATGGACAAACAGTACGCTGTTCACCGCGAGGGATGGAATCTCGCGCATTCTGCAGCGGAACCGGTTTTCCGGGAGAACTCAGCTGATACAGAGTTTCGAGCAGTCAAAGTGGAATCGTGGAAACTTCCGATCCCCCGTTGGGCTGCGACAGGAAGACCAGGCACGTGATCGGGCGAAGTCTCGAAAGTCCGGCAGGAACCAGTCTGCAGGTGCGTGCGTCTTCTACTTGGGTTGAACCATCCTGCATCGGCGGATGATGCCGGGCAAGTCCTTTTTCCTGCAGTCGAAGTCTGGGTGGAAATCACTTGGAAGCGTTGAGATTTCGGCTTGTGGAGAAGGCGGCATGATCAGACGCTTTCACGGGGACGGCAGCGCCTGAGCAGGCAAACGCTGCACCACTCAATTGCAAAGGCACCAGGAAGTGGAAGCATGACGACAGAATCAACGCAGCCGCCTTCAGAGGCGGGGCAAGCCCAGGCCACGGTGCCAGGGCAGTCGCAGGGACATCGGCGCCGCCGACGTCGCCGCAAAACCAAGTCAAGCCACGCAGCGCAGGTCGGTCAGAACCAGGGGAGTGGGGTACCGGGAAGTCCGGTGCAGGCGGCTCCGGTGCAGCCGGGTGCGATCTTGCAGAGTGGGCCTCCACCGATGGCGCAATCTGGAATGCCTATGGCTCCCCGCCCCAACGGCGGCCAGCAGCAGGGCGGCCAGGGCCAGGGACAAGGGCGCAAGAAGAAGAAATCGCAGCAGAAACAGCCTGCGTTTCAGCCGAGCCCCGGTAATAGCATCAATGGTTCGAATGGCAACGGGAATGGCGGGGGCGGCGGCAAGAAGCGGTCCAAGCAGAAGGGTCCGCGGCAGTTTGTGGGGCCGATGGACCACAGCTACCGGATTGCCAACGGCAACGTTGCGGATGGTCCTCCGTCGACGATTCCTTTCCAAGGCAACGGGCACGGCGCATATTACAACGACACGCCGTCTCAACGTGGCGGAATTACGCCGTCGATTGCCGCAGATGCGCCGACACGGATCTTCTTCTTCATCGAAGACCTGTTCTTCCTGGCGAAGATTCAGGAAGCGAGCCGCAAACTGGGCGTCAAGGTGGAATTCGTCAAGGGCGACAAGGACGTGCTGGCGCGCATTACGGATTCGCCGGACAAGCCTTCGCTGCTGGTCTTCGATCTGAACAACGCCGCAGTCAAGCCGTTGACGGTGATTCCCAAGCTGAAGGCCAAGTTGAAGAAGTCTGTGTCGATTATCGGGTTCCTGTCGCATCTGCAAGGCGACTTGAAGATGAAGGCGACGGAAGCCGGGTGCGACACAGTCATGCCGCGGTCGGCGTTCTCGCAAAGCCTGCCGAATCTGTTGCGCCGTTATGGGATGGATGAAGAGGAAGATAATTATCCTCAGCCGATGTTCTAGGCTTCAATTGCGCAATCAAAAGGGCGCTCTCCTTTCGGAGGGCGCCCTTTTGCGTGCCTTGAATCTGGCCTAGCCGGGAGGCCAGGACAGGCTGCGGCCGCCGAGCAGGTGGATGTGCAGATGGTCGACGGTCTGGCCTCCGTCGTCGCCGCTGTTGAAGACGGTGCGATAGCCGTTCTTCAGGTTCTTGTCGCGCGCGATCTGGCTGGTGACCCAGAGCAGGTGGCCGAGGAGTTCCCTGTCTTCTTCGGTGGCTTCGGCGAGGGAGCTGATGTGTTCGCGGGGAATGACGAGGATGTGGGTGGGCGCCTGGGGATGGATGTCCGCAATGGCGATGCAATCCTCGTCTTCGTAGACACGCGGGGAGGGGATGGTTCCAGCGACGATCTTGCAAAAGAGGCAATCCATCGTTTCTCCAAATGAGCCGCGATCAGTGTACAACCGCGGGGTTGCGGTGCCTGGAAGAGACCTTGAGCGATCCGGGGATGGGCCCTGATGGTTTGCTGGCGCCCGGATCTGTTGTAGCCAGGCTGGATGGCAGTGGGCCGTCTGTTGCGGCTGATTGAGATGGGTTTTTTGCGGATTGGGCATAACACGGGAGTGCGATCACCTTATTGGCTGAGGCCGGTGGAATCAGGGCGCTGGGAATCTTGAAGGCAAAGAGCAGGACGACGGACAAGACG
>CAILBQ010000031.1 GCA_903832475.1 uncultured Acidobacteriota bacterium
GCCCAGCGCTCGTCAGCATCGGAGCTGTGGCTGCCGCCCCGCATGAAGGCGATCTTGCGATGGCCCAGCTGGTGAAGGTGACGCAGGATCAGCTCTGCGGCGCGCATCTGGTCCAATACGACATTGGTGACGCCGGGTATCTTGCGATGACCAGCGACGGCGACGACGGGCACCGGGAACTCGTGCTGCAAGGCCGTGTCAATGGTGAGAAAACCCTCGACAGAGCGATCCATGAGCAGCCGCGGATATTCTTCCAGCAGGTCGGGACGGCGACGATGGCTTGCGGTCAGGTAAAAATAACCCTCTTCCACGAGCACGTCTTCGACGCCTTCAAGCACCTGGGCGGCGTAGCCGTCGCTCAGCTCGGGCACCAGCACGCCAACCGAGTAGGTCTGGCCCTTGCGCAAGGAGCGCGCGAAGAAGCTGGGACGGTAGTCGAACTTACGGGCTGCTTCTCGGACGCGCTCCCGCGTCTCGTGAGGAATGGATCGGACTCCGGCGGCATTGTTCAATACCAGCGAAATCGTCGCCGGCGAAAGATTCAGATATTCTCCCAGTGTCCGCAGGCTTATGGTCTGGCCTGGTTCGGGCCCGGGAGACTTGCTTTTGGCCATGCACACTTTGTAGCACCTCGTGACGGCTTCCGGCTGGATTTCCGCGTTTCTGCGAGCAATTCCTCACAGACCGGTGGAACGCACGGGGCTATAGTGAAAATGTCTTTGACGGATCGATGACAACTTCATCAGAAATTGCCGCGCTCACTCCGATGCAAGCTCCAGGGCCCGAACGGGTCGCGCAGCGCCCCCAACTACTGACCCAGGTCACGGAATGGGAAGACGGTAGAATCCGCGTCCACGATGATGCGCTTGCGGCTGAAGAGCCTCTCGAGATTCGCATCGGCGGCGTGCCGCTGACCGTGACAATGCGTACACCCGGCAACGATCTCGAACTGGCCGCGGGCTTTCTTTTGACGGAGTGCATAGTCGAGTCGTCTCAGCAAATAGCCGCGCTCAAAGCGTATGCGACCAGCGCGGGCGGGAAGCAGAATGGCGTGGATGTCGAGTTGACCGAGTGCGAATTCGAACCAGCACAGTTACAGCGCAATTTTTTTGCGGCTTCCAGTTGCGGCATCTGCGGCAAGGCATCGATCGACGCGATACGGCAGCGCGGCCTGCGAGCACCGAATCCGCACTTCCGCGCCAATCCTGAAACCATCTGCGCGTTACCCGACAAGTTGCGCGCGGCACAGACCGTATTTGAGAACACAGGCGGTCTTCATGCAGCGGCCCTGTTTGACGCCATGGGCAACCTACTCGCCCTCCGGGAAGACATTGGCCGCCACAATGCCGTGGACAAGGTGATTGGCTGGGCAATGCAGCGAAAGATGCTGCCCCTTTCGGAGCATATTCTGCTCGTAAGCGGACGAGGCGGGTTTGAGATCGTCCAAAAAGCGTTGGCCGCTGGGGTACCGGTACTTACTTCGGTCTCTGCGCCCTCCAGTCTGGCAGTACAGCTGGCTCGCGAACTGGGATTGACGCTCATTGGCTTTTTGCGCGGAAAACGATTCGTTATCTATGCCGGCAAAGATCGCGTGGAAACCTCAGGCGCGGGGCATGAATCTTCGGGCTTATAAGTCGCCGGACTCGACGCAACGAACGGCGATTGCATCCTGCTTCATTTTTCTCCTGCCACGATACCCCCGCCTCGCCCGCGACCGCATCAAAAATCAGTGTGAAAGCGAACACCGGGCCCACTTTCACGAGATAGGATCGGTGAGTTGCAATCGGAGTCGCAGAGCACCGTCCGTTTTGCAGGAGGATTTTCTTCGCCATGGTTTCTTCGCCATCCGTCGTGATCAACGGTAAAACGCAGAGCTTCACTCCCGGTGAACCCCTCATCGACGCCATCAATCGGTCGGGTACCGAACTCGCCCAGGTCTGTTATCACAAGCAGCTTGGTCCCATTCAGAGCTGTGATACGTGCATGGTGGAAATCGATGGCAAGCTGGTGCGCGCTTGTGGAACGCTTGCGGTGGACGGCATGAAGGTGAACACCTCATCTGCTATCGCCGACGCGGCCCAGCGCGAGGCTTTCGATCGCATTCTGGGCAATCATCTGCTCTACTGCACCGTCTGCGACAACAACAATGGCAACTGCACGGTTCACAATACTACTGCGCTGCTCGGTGTCGAACATCAGGCTATTCCCTTCCGGGACAAACCATATGAGAAGGATGAGACCAATCCGTTCTATCGCTATGACCCCGACCAATGCATCCTGTGTGGGCGCTGCGTCCAGGCCTGCCAGAACGTGCAGGTGAACGAAACGCTGTCGATCAATTGGGAGTCCGATCATCCGCGCGTGCTGTGGGACGGAGGCGCGACCATCAACGAATCGAGTTGTGTTTCGTGCGGTCACTGCATCACCGTCTGCCCCTGCAATGCTCTGATGGAAAAGACCATGATTGGCCATGCCGGGTACATGACCAATCTGCCCGCACCGGCTCTGGCGGACATGATCGACGTGGTCAAGGGCATCGAACCGGATGTGGGTTATGGCGCCATCCTGCAATTGTCTGAGGTGGAAGCGAAGATGCGTGAAAGCCGCATCAAGCGCACCAAGACGGTCTGCACGTACTGCGGCGTGGGATGCAGCTTTGACATCTGGACGGAAGAGTCTGCGCTGCATCGGCACATCCTCAAAGTTGAGCCCCTGGATGGGCCCGCCAACGGGATATCCACATGCATCAAGGGTAAGTTTGGCTGGGAATACGTCAATAGCAAGGACCGGCTGACCAAGCCTCTGATTCGCGAGCGTCGTGTCGAGGGAGACTTCTTTCGCGAGGCTACCTGGGACGAAGC
>CAILBQ010000032.1 GCA_903832475.1 uncultured Acidobacteriota bacterium
CGGCCGGCACCAGGGCCAGCAGCGTCGTCACCACCAGGAAGGCAGGAAAGATCATCAGCATGCCAGAATAGGCTGCTGCTTTGGCCAGGTCGAGTACGTCATTTCGAAACGCCTGAAAAATGGCGGAACGCAGGGCGCGAAGAAAGACGGCGATTGGCATCCTTCGCAGGGTACCGCAGCGGTTGGAGGATCGGGAAGCCGCCAACCAAGGTCCCGGGGGCTTCGCGGGTCCCAAAGTTTGTTCGCAGCTGCTCAGGTTGGGGGTATATGGTAGGCGTAATGCTCCTCGAACCAATCGCAAGCCAGGAAGCTTTGCTCGTCGAAGCTGCTCCTGAACCCGTCATCGATGATAGGCGAAGGCGATGGTTCGAGCTTTGCCTGGTTTTGCTGATCACGGTAGGCAGCTCCTTCCTGAGCAGCCTGTATCTCTTGAATGCCGGGCGCGTGGAGAATCCTGCTCGGTCTTCGCTGCGATGGATCAACGGCCTCTTTCATGAAGTCTTATGCATGCTGCTGCTGGGATACGTGCTGTCGCGGCGCGGAAAACGGCTAAGAGATCTGGGACTGCGGTGGTCATTTCGAGACCTATTCGCTGGAGTGGGTATCTGGCTTGCTGCTGTTCTCTCCTCTTTCGGTGGCGCACTTCTTCTGCATGGAGTGCACCGCGCCATCTTTGGTCCCGGTACGCCGGCTGGCCTGACCGCGCAGCAGATGTTTGGCCATCCCTCTTATATCGCCATCCCGTTTTTCCTGTTCAATCCGCTTTTTGAGGAGACGATTGTGCGCGCCTACCTGATGTCCGAGGTGCGCGCCCTCACTGGTTCCTGGACTCTGGCCGCGGCGGTCAGCATCGTCGTGCAAACCTCATATCACCTTTACTATGGCTGGCTGGGAGCGCTCACGCTTTCGTTTCAATTTGTGATCTTTGCAATCTTCTATGCGCGCACTCAAAAGGCCACGCCCATCGTGGTGGCGCATGGGATCGTGGATGTGCTCGCGCTGATCCGGCTATGGTAGTCAGTCCTCACCTGTTCAAAGCGAGTACGGCATAATCGTGGGTGGCAAAAATCTTTTGCCTGCGGAGCGACGATGAAACGACGAGAGGTCTTGAGGATGGGAGTCGGATGTGTCGTGGCCAGCCTGGTCGCCCGCGCTCAGCCAAGGAACCACTTCCCCATCCTCGACGCACATATTCATCTCTTCGACCCGACCAGAAGAGGCGGCGTGCCCTGGCCTGAGAAATCCGACGCCGTCATTTACAAGCCGGCGCTGCCCGCCCGCTATGAACAGATCACGCGCTCAATGGGTGTGGTGGGCGCCATTGCCATCGAAGCCAGCCCGCTTGAAAGCGACAACGACTGGGTGCTGCGGCAGGCTGCGCGGAATCCCATCATCGTTGGTATGGTTGGAAATCTCATTCCGGGCACGGCCACGTTTGGAGCGCAGCTTGAAAGACTGAGGGCGAATCCGCTTTTCCTCGGCATTCGATGCGGCAATCTATGGGACCGTGACCTCTTCCTGGACAGAATGAAGCCTGGATTCATGACCGATTTGGCCAGGCTGGCGGCGGCCGGGCTGGTGCTCGAAACTGCCAACCCCGATGGGAGGCTCATCGAAGCCATTCTCGATATCTCGCAGCAAATCCCAGAGTTAAAGATTGTCATCGATCACCTTCCCGCCGCGGTGGTTCCAGACGAGAAGCAACCTCGGGAAGAATACTGGGCGCATCTGCGAACTCTTGCTCGGAATCCGCGCGTCTTTATCAAGCTTTCCGAAGTGCCGGTTCGCGTGGGCGGCGACGTCCCGAAGGAGGTCTCTTTCTACAAGGAGCGGCTCGACGCGATCTGGGACGTTTTCGGCGAAGACCACATCCTTTTCGGCAGCGACGGGCCCAACAGCGATCACCTGGCCAGCTACGAGGAGACGCTCAAGCTGGTTCGAGACTACGTGGCAACCAAAGGCGCTGCAGCGCGCGGGAAATACTTCTGGAGTAATTCGATCGCGGCGTATGGGTGGCGCCCGCGCAGGCCGGATCAGCGGATGGCTTAGCTTCGTAGTCGAGGCCGCTGTCGTTTATCCGGTGGCGTGCAGCGTAGCCTTGGCCCAGCCCACGGCTTCGACGTAACAGAACAGCAGGCGGCCTACGTTGAGCTCACGGGTGGCGGCGAGGCAATCGCATTGCGGCCAGTCGCCGCGTTCGTGGCATTCCAGCCAGGTGAGCAGTGAGCGCTCCGCGTTGGGAGTGCCTTCGAGCGCTTCGCGAATCGGGGGCCTGAGCGGCAGAGACGGGGTGAGCGCTTCCATGGGGATGCCCAGCATGGCGGGGAGCAGGCTAAGGATGCCGAGCAGGTATTGCTCCGCTGGATTGAGCGTGCAGGTGTCGGCAGCCAGCGCGCAGAAGCGGGCGCGCAGCAGCGACATCTGCAGGATTTCTGGCGGCTGCCCGCCGTTGAATTCGCTGAGAATCGAGAGCGTTGCGATGCGGCGGAAGGTGTCTTCGCCGAGGAACAGGATGGCTGACTCGATGGAGCGGACCTCCTGGCGAAGTGCGCAGAACGGCGAGTTGACCAGGCGCAACAGGCGGTAGGTGAGCGCGGCGTCGCGCAACACCAGTTCGGAGATCTTGCGCAGATCGAGCCAGCCGCCGTTAAGATGCCGCAACAGTTCAAACTGAAAGAAGCGGTTGGCCGGAACCTTGCGGTTCTTGAGCATCTGCGGCTGGCAGAAGTAGCTGCCTTGAAAGAGGGTGAAGCCGGCAGCGCGAGCGTATTCAAAATCTTCCAGGGTGTCGACCTTGCGTGCTAGCCGGGCTACCGAGAGGCCGCTCCCTGACTTGAACCGCGGCATCGGCGCGTTGAGCTGAAACGGCTGCGGCCGAGGAGCCAGGCGATCCAGGTCACAGCAGAAGTAATCGGCGCGCTCGGCCAGCGGCTGCAGTCGGCGATGGGGCGTGTAATTGTCGAGCGCCAGGCGAAAGCCGGCGGCCTTCAGCGGCAGGCAGGCGGCGATGAGTTCCGGGGAAGGCTCTTCCGCGGCGGGAATGCGCAGCACCGTCATGCTCGGGGGCAGCACCTGCACCAGGCCCTCGATCAGCGTTTCCGCGGTGCATTCGACAAACGCCGGCAGGCCGCTGGTGTAGCGTTCCAGGCCGAACAGCACGGAGTCATCGAGGATGGTGCGTGAAGCCAATTCCCGGTCGCCGCGAAACACGGTTTCCCGAAATTCGCGAAAGAGCAGGTCGTATCCGTGCAGGCGGCCACGCACGTCGAGGATGGGCTGCCGCGAGACGTAATGGACCTCGCCCGCAGGACTGGCGCCGACCGAACCGGGTCCGGAGGGGTCTGGAGCGGCACGATCCGTGCACGCGAGGCTGGGCGGGAATGGCTGTTGCGTGGGCATGCCGCGATCCGTGATCCTGACGGATTATCGGCGGCGACGCAGCCGAACTTGAGAGGCGAAAGCTACCTGGAAGTGAAGATCAGAAAATAATCCTGCCCGTCGTCCTTGGTGAAGTCGTATTTGGCGATGCGCTGGAAGCCGGCCCTGGCCATTTCCCGCTCCACCACATCGGGCATGATGCCATGGTTGACGCCGTCTCCGTTGCGGTCGATGATGCCCACCTTGGCGCCGGGACGGAGCGCCTGGCGGATCTTTTGCATGATCGGGATTGGATGCGCGAACTCATGGTACGTCTTCAGGATGAGCACGGCATCGACGCTGCCGGCGGGCAGTTTCGGATCGTCCACCGTGCCCAGGATGGGATGTACATTGGCCAGCTTCTCCCGGGCGGCCCGCTGCGTGATGTAGTCAATCGCCTGGGGGTTGATGTCTTCAGCATAGACGGCGCCTGTCGGTCCGGTACGCGCCGCGGCTCGCGCTGTGAACCATCCCGAGCCCGCGCCCACATCGGCGACAGCCTTGCCGGGCGCGATGCTCAGCAGATCGAGGACGCGGTCGACGTGGAGCCGCTTGTCGCGGTCGGGATATTCGAAAATTGACAGATCGCCGGAATAGGGCGTGCTGGTCGGTCGCTGCGTCGCGTCAGACGCTTGTGCGGGGTCGGGAGACGGCGCATGAATCATCGTCTTCGACGCAGTCGATTGCGCCGCGGCAGGAGGTACGGCGACGCAAACCGAGGCAGCAAGCAGGCATAGCAGCGATAGCGACGAAATTGAACGGGAAGACATGCTCAGCACCTCGGGATTGGTCGGCGAACGGGAAACGGAGCGATCCGCATCCGCTCCAAGCGGTACGCACCATTCTGACAGGCTTCCCGAGTGTTTGGCGACGCGGCTGCTTCATCGCGTGAATGCAGCTCGCGGGCCAGACAATTCTTAGCCCTTCACGAACTTCATCGACGCGGAATTCATACAGTAGCGCAGCCCGGTTGGGTCGGGTCCGTCGTTGAAGACATGCCCCAAGTGCCCTTCGCAACGCGCACACTGGACTTCCGTCCGGCGCATGCCCATCGAGTCATCGTTTTTTTCGAGGACATTCTCCTTGGCCAGAGGGGCCCAGAAACTGGGCCAGCCGGTGCCGGAATCAAACTTCGTGGTGGAACTGAATAACGCCGTGTCGCAGCCGATGCAGCGATAAATGCCATGGCCATGTTCCTGCCAGGACACGCCGGTGAAGGGCATTTCCGTGTCGGCCTTGCGCGCGATGTTGAACGAATTCGCGCCCAGCTGCTTGTACCATTCGCCATCGCTCTTCACGATCCGAGGCACCATCTGCGTGTCGAGTCGAGTGCCGTCGTCCTTGAAGCTGACGATCTTCACCATGCCGGGTGTGCCGTGAACCACGGGGCTGGCTTCGACGCCGGGCGCCTGGACGAGCTTGGCGACGACGTAAGAAGCAACTGCGGCGACGGCTCCGGCCCCGAAAATGCGTCGCGTGAATTTACTGGATTGCGGATCGCGGCCGCTGTCAGAATCGAACATGGGGAAACCTCTGTCTGATCTGATGGTGCGACGGCGGGAAGGTTACAAGCGCGGTTTCGCAGGACAAAAAAGCGGCCCTCCGCATTGGAAGGCCGCTGGGAGCGTTTTGAGTCCGCGGCGTGTCAGGCGGCGCTGACCGCCTTGATGATCGCCTTGCTGAAGGCGGGAATATCGTCCGGTTTGCGGCTGGTGATGAACTGGCCGTCGACCACCACTTCCTTGTCAACCCACTTGGCGCCTGCGTTGGTCAGGTCGGTCTTCAGCGAAGGCCAGGAGGTCACAGTCTTGCCCTGCAGGGCGCCGGTTTCGACCAGTGTCCAAGGCCCATGGCAGATGGCGGCCACCGGCTTGCCCGCGGCGACAAACTCCTTCACGAAGGCGACCGCCTTGGGCTCCATGCGGAGGTGATCGGGATTGATGACGCCGCCGGGCAGCACCAGCGCGTCGAAGTCTTCAACCCGGGCCGCATCCAGGGTGTGATCTACCTTGACGGAATCGCCCCAGTCCTTGGTCTTCCAGCCCTTGATTTCGCCGCTTTTCGGCGAAATCACTTCGGTATGCGCGCCGGCTTCGTTCAGCGTCTTGCGCGGTTCCATCAACTCTGCCTGCTCAAATCCATCGGTCGCCAGGATGGCGATTTTCTTGCCCTTCAATTCTGAACTCATGCGAAATCTCCTGTAGGTCGTTCCTCCTCTAGGACGCCTCCGGGCAAACAGGGGTTGCCGTTCGGGGAAGGTTGCCTGACGCCCATTTACTTCTCGGGAATGCCGAAATTCAGCGGCGACTCACGGCCAGGAGGTTCCTGCCGCGACGAGCGAACGGCGATGTAGATGCCGGCTGCGATGATGATGGCCCCGCCGGCCAGCATGAAAATCGTCGGCTTTTCCCGCCACAGGGCGTAGGTAATCAGCGCGCCGGTGATGAGCTGGGTGTAGTGGTACTGGCTTACATTGGCCGCCGACGTGTGCTTGAGGGCGATGAAGAAGCAGATGCTGCCAAAGGCGCAAAACAACCCCATGGCGATAAGGATGCCGGCCAGCCGCAGGGTGAGCGGCTCGGCGTGGAAGAGCATGGCCAAGCCGCCAGTGGGGGCCATCAGGACGGCGGAGAAAAAGGTGAGGCTTTCCGGCGTCTCGGTCTGCGTCAGCACGCGCGCCCAGACCATGTTCACCGAAAAACAGCTCACGCAAACCATGCAGGCGGCGTAGCCGATCCAGTCGCCCGGTTGGTTTGTGCCGAAAGGATTGACAGCCACGACTACCCCGGCAAAGCCGGCGACGATGGCCGCGCCTTTCTGCCACTCCAGCCGCTCGCCCAGAAACAGTGCCGCCAACAGCGTGATGACCATGGGGGAAAGAAACACCAGGATGTAGAACAGAGTCAGCGGCAGGTGGCGCAAAGCGATGATGACACAGATGTTGTTGGCCAGGTCCAGCAGCGACCGCAGCCCCTGGCGCTTGAGATTCTGCGGCCAGACGGCCTTTACCTCGCGCCGAAACAGCCCCCGCACCAACAGCACCGCCGCAATGCTCACCCCCAGGAAGGCGAGAATCTCGTAGGCGGGCAGGTTGGACTTCCCGGCGATCTTGACGCTGGTATCGGCCAGCACCCAGCAGGTGAAGCCCGCCAGGGCCAGGCCGACGGCTTCGAGATCGGTGGGGGCAGAGGCCATGCTGCTATTAGAAGGGATCTCGGGCGGAAGGATTCTCGAAAGACGGAACGCTAGGCAGCGTGGAGAAACGGGCGCAGCGGTAGCAGGGCCAGATCCACCGCCGGGCCGATCAGGGCTCCCACCACGAAGCGGCCGATAAAGAAAATCAGGATAAAGCCGATCCAGCCGAACTGGTCGAACATCTTCGAGGCGTTGTAGGGAAGCATGTTGCGCAGTACGTGGCTGCCATCAAGTGGCGGGATGGGGATCAGGTTAAAGATCATCAGCATCAGGTTTACTTCAACGCCTAGCGCGCCCAGCAGGGCAAGCGCCTGCGCTGCGTCGCCGCTGCCGATCCGTCCGCTGAGCGCGCCTCTGACCGCCATCCGGCCTTCAGGAAAAGCCACGGCAATCACGATCAGCAGGAGTACGCTCAGGACCACCAGGATCAGATTAGAGGCAGGTCCGGCCAGCGTGGTCAGGTTATCGTCGCGGCGAATATGCCTGAAATTGCGCGTGATCACCGGGGTCGGCTTGGCCCAGCCAAACAGCATGCCGCCGCTGCCGTAGCCGAACAGCGGTCCAAAAATCATCAGGGCCGGGAACAGGAGCGTCCCCAAGGGGTCAATATGGCGCATGGGATTGAGCGAAACCCGCCCCTGCATCCGCGCCGTCTGGTCGCCCAGGCGGGACGCCATCCAGGCATGCGCGCACTCGTGAAAAGACAACGAAAAAAGCAGGATAACGAATTCGTAAACAGCGAAAACAATGCTGATGCCTGAGGCTTGCAAACAGTTCTCCGACCCGTATCAAACTTTGAACGAACTAGGTTCAGCCAGTGCGCGACAGGCTCAGATTAGCATGCGCAGTGCGCTCAAGGCTGCTGGTCGTCGGCCACTCCCTGCGGCCCGACGATCGAGCCTTCCGCCATTTGGGTCCCGGCGAGGATGTTGCTGTAGGCGCCGATCCGCGAACGGGCTCCAATGGTGGTCGGGGCAAAGATAAGCTTGTCGTAGTCGTCCGGCTCGTGGGTATGGGTGTAGATGCGGGCGTATTGCGCGATGACGGCTCCCTGGCCGAGGCTGATCGCCGCGCGGTCGTCTAGCAGGGCGCGCTGGCGGATGATCACGCCGTCTTCAATGTTCACGTTATAGCCATAGACCAATTCCACGCCGTGATCGATGCGTACGCCCTTGCCCATTTTGGCGAACAGATGACGGCCCAGCATGCATCGGAAACGAATGCCCAGCCAGTGATTGAGCCCAATGGGCGAGCGGTCAAACATCATCCAGAACCAGAGCAGCGGCTTGCTGGCGGCAAAGCGATCCTTGTCGACGTCTGGGTAATGCTCAGCCTCGAGGGTGATGTTGGCCGGATCGAGCGAGAGCTGCAGCACGTTAAGGGGCAGTTCGCTGGTCAGGGTGAAGTTGAGCTTGCCGCCGTGAGGCCGCCCCAGGTAGAGCTGAAAAAGCTGGTCGCGCACGATTTCCGCGCGCCGCTCGGCAGCCTGGTGGCGGGTGAACTCCTCGTCGAGGAAGCCGACCCAGCGGCGGTACAGTTCTTCCGCCTCTGGAGTGGGGCGCGGAATCTCGCGGGGTGCGGTCGACGGGACTTGCGGCGAAAGCGGGGGCGCGTTGAGCTGAGCCATATGCATTCGACGATACAACGGGAGGGAAGGATGCGAGAGTTCAGCGTTTCAGATTCGTAACCATCGTCATGCCGGCTTCGTCATTTTGATCACCGGAAGACGTTCGCCGTTCTTCATTGGTACTTCGACGCGCTCTACTGGCGTGTAGCCGCGCAGCGTGTACAGCGGAACGCCGGTAAGGGTTGAGCCCATTTCAAATTGTCGAAATCCGGCAGCCACGGCGGCGGCTTCGACATGCGCGAGAATGAAACTGCCCAGTCCCTGCCGCGCAAAGTCCGGATGCACGAAGATGGCGCGGATTTTCGCGGCATCCCTGGCGGGGTCAAGCAACTCTGGCTCACGCGTGGCCGCGCCATCGCTGCCGAAAAGCGTCTTCCGCTTCGACCATCCCCCGCACCCCACCTTCCGCTCTACGGATCGCTTCGCGTCTCTTGAACCGAGTGGATCAGAAACCTCCACGATGTAATACGTCTGGTCGCGGATTAACTGCGTGTCCAGCCCAAGCACCGTGCCCAGCGCGCCCTCAATCTGCGCGGGCGAGTAATCGCCGGCCTGCAGGCCGCGAATCGATGCCTCGATCAGCGCGTGCAACTCGGGAATGTCGTCTTCCTGGGCTACGCGGATGTGCCAGCGGCCGGATGAGTTTGCGTTTGAGTCAGGCATCGTAACCGGATTTTACTCGACAGCCTGCGTGATATCGTGATCTCGCTATTCAAAGAGGGTTCATGCGGGAGTTGCGGATGAGGCGTTTTGGAGTTTGGGCAGGTTTGCTGATCGGCATCATGGGGGCGTCCGCCGCGGCAGCGCAGACGGCGTCACCGCCAGCTCCCGACAACTTCACCGGCCATCCCCGCGTCGTCATCATCAGCGACATCGGCAACGAGCCGGACGACCAGATGTCCTTTGTCCGCCTGCTGCTTTACTCCAACGAATTCGATCTCGAAGCCATGATTGCGACGACGTCTACATGGCAGAAGACGGCAACGCATCCGGAGACCATGCACTCCATCGTTGAGGCCTATCGCACTGTGCGGCCCAACCTGCTGTTGCACGCCAAAGGCTGGCCCACGGCCGACGAACTCGACCAGCACGTCTATGCCGGCCAGCCCGCGTACGGCATGGCCGCCACCGGCGAAGGCAAGTCGTCCGCAGGATCGCGCGCGATCATGGCGGCCATCGAAAAAGATGATCCTCGCCCGCTATGGGTCTGTCTCTGGGGCGGCGTCAGCACGCTGGCTCAAGCGCTCATCGATCTCCGCGCCGAGCACACGCCCGCGGAGATGGAAAGGCTTGTCTCTCATCTGCGCGTTTCTTCGATCTCTGACCAGGACGATGCCGGTCCGTGGATCCGCCGCGAATTTCCAAGCATTTTTTACGTCGTCAAGCCCAGCCCTCCTAACGGCGAGGAATACTACGCTGCTACCTGGACCGGCATCAGCGGCGACCTTTACTACCGCAATGGCGCCGGCGCCGATACAAGCCTGGTCACCAACGAATGGCTGGAAACCAACATCCGCGCCAAGGGCCCCATGGGCAAGTGGTATCCGAAGTTCATGTTCATCATGGAAGGCGATACCCCGTCGTATCTGGGACTGATCGACAACGGGCTCAACGCCTATCGCCGACCTGACTGGGGTGGGTGGGGCGGCCGCTATGTCTTTCGTCAGCCCTATGGCGAGACCCATGCCATCTGGAGCCAGGGCGGCGACGAATTCTTTCGCGCAACCTCGCAAGATCGCGTCATTGGAATCGACGGCAAAGAGCACGTTTCCGACCAGGCCACCATCTGGCGCTGGCGCGAGGCGTATCAGAACGACTTTGCCGCGCGCATGGACTGGACTATTCAGGACTTTGCCCACGCCAATCACAATCCTGAGTTAGTCGTAAATGGCCAGGCGGGAACAGCTCCCTTGGAATTGAGCGCTGAGGTTAAGCAGACCGTCAAGTTAGACGCCGCCGGAAGCAAGGATCCCGATGGGCAGCCGCTTCATTACAAGTGGTGGCTCTATGAAGAGGCCGGTCGCACGGGCGTCAATGGCGCCGATGTTTCAATTGCCAACTCGACCAGTCCGCAAGCTGAGGTCACCATCAACTCGCCCTGTCGCGCCCCCTGGATCCCAGGCATCTTGCCCTGCCGCGGCGAAGGCATCGCACACATCATTCTCGAAGTGACAGACGAAGGAACACCGCGCCTGACCTCCTATCGCCGCATCGTGGTGCATGTGCCCGCTGTCTCCGCAAATGCTGCACTCCCAGTGAAATAGGTAATTGGTCTCTCTGGTTCAATTCTTAGAGGTGCTTCCGTGCTCTGAATTCGCGCACGACGTCGGCAGGATCACGGTGCTGTCCGTCGATCGCTTCATTCATGGCGCGCATGTCGTCGGCACTGATCTTGCCGGCGAGGGCGTCGATCGCTGTTTTCATCTGCGGCCAGTGCTCTAAGGCTTCGTCGCGCACCAGCGGCACGGCCTGATAGGGAGGGAAGTAGTGCTTGTCATCCTCCAGAGAGACGAGTCCGTAAGCTTGTATGGGACCGTCCGTTGAGTTTGCCGCGATGATGTCAACCTGGTGTGCGTTAAGTGCGCGGTACAAGAGGCCGAGATCCATGGTGCGCGGCGCCGCAGCGAACTTCAAACCGTATGCCGCACTTAGCCCTTGCAGGCCGTCGGGACGCTGCTCGAATTCATAGCCCACACCCAGGCGCCACTGCGGCGTGTACTGCGCCGCCTGGCTGAGAGTGGTGAGGTGAAGGCGCTGCGCATCGTCGCCGCGAATCACCATCGCAAAGGTATTCTCAAAGCCGAGCGGATCCATCACCGTGATGTTGTAGCGCGATGCATATAGCCTCCGCACCGTGGCCAGCACTGATTGCGGATCGCGATCGAGAGGCTGCTTGAGGACGGCGGTCAACGCCGTCCCGGTGTACTCCACATAAGCATCGATGCGTCCAGCGACCAGGGCCTGCTGGCAAATATAGCTGCCGGCGAGATAAAAGCGCCGTTCCACCTTCAGGCCGGACTTTGCCTCTATCTCCTGCGCCAGTAACTCGCCCAGAACGACCTGCTCGGTAAAGTTTTTCGCGCCGATCACAGGATGATCAGGGCGTGGCGGGGCGCAGGAAACGAGGCCGATCAATCCCGCCATGCATGCGATCGCCACCATGCGCCCCACATTTGACAAGCTACTCATCGCGAAGGCGCCCTGAACCATCGTTCCAGCAATCCCAGTCCGGCATCCGCCAGCAGTGCCAGCAGTGCGGCGGGAATTGCGCCGGCCAGCACCAGCCGGTTATCCACCGATGCGACCCCGCGAAAAATCAACTCGCCCAGACCGCCCGCTCCCACTGCGGCAGCGATGGTCGCGATGCCCACGCAGGTCACCGTGGCCGTGCGTAGTCCGGCAAGAATGAAGGATGCCGCCAGGGGAAGCTCCACCTTGCGCAGTCGCTGGCCATCGGTCAGGCCGAGAGCCTTCGCCACTTCAATCACCGCGGGATCGATGCCGCGAATTCCCGCATAGGTGTTTCGCAGGATGGGCAGCAGCGCATACGCGGTCAGCGCCAGGATCGCAATGCGCGCGGCGCGATCGCCAAGCCACGGGATGGGCAGCAGAAATCCGAACATGGCCAGCGATGGAATGGTCTGCAAAATGTTGGCCAGCGTGATGATGGGCTGCGCCCAGCGCGGTGAACGCGTAAGCCAGATCCCCGCAGGCACAGCAATCGCCGTTGCCAGCAGCATGGCCGCACCGGTCAGCCACAGGTGTTCCAGGGTCAGCGTGGCAATTTCCCCGCCGTATTGTGCGAAGAATCCGCGGTTCATGCTTGCGCCGCCTGTCTTCGCTCGCCCCGATGAAAGGCCTGCACATAGGAAGTGATCGCAGGCTCTTTCGCCTGCAGGAACTCAGCCGGTTCAAGGTTGGCAATGAGCTTGCCTCCCTCCATCAGCACGATGCGATGCGCGAGATAGAGCGCCTCATCCAGATCGTGCGTGACCAATACCACGGTCTTGCCCAGCTTGCCCATCAGATCGCGCAGCATGTCCTGCATCTCTGCCCGTGTCAGCGGATCGAGCGCACCAAAAGGCTCATCCATCAGCAGTATCTTCGGTTCAGCGGCCAAAGCCCGTGCCAGCCCTACACGCTGGCGCTGCCCGCCGGAAAGCTGATGCGGATACCGCTGCGCAAAACTGTCCGCATCCAGGCCCACCATGGCCAGAAGCTCACGGCTTCGCTTGAGTCTTTCCTCGCGCGGCCTGCCCTCCGCTTCCAGAACCAGGCCCACGTTGCGTTCGATGGTGAAGTGCGGGAAAAGGCCGGTCTCCTGGATGACATACCCCATGCCGCGACGCAGGGCAATCAAGTCGGCATCGTGCACCCGCGCTCCATCGACAAAGACATCGCCGCTGGTCGGATCGAGCATGCGGTTCACCGTTCGTAGCAGCGTTGTCTTGCCCGACCCGCTGCGGCCCAGAATGGCAGTGATCGTCCCTTGTTCAATGGACAGAGAGATGTCGTCAAGCAATAGGCGTCCCAGCGGCGTGGCAAAGCTCACCTTCCGAAATTCGATTGCCGTAGCGGGCTTTGACGACATGAGAGCGCAGCCTTTCTCACCCAGTGTAACTTTGTCGCGAACCTGGAACCGGCAAAGACAGGGCAAAGAAAATTGAAACGCTTCTGAACTTTGCGACACCATCCATCGGTTACGCAACAGTAAACGTCAGTTGATCCTTTGTAATATTGAGCCGGTCCTGGCGTGAAATGAAATCCAACTGAGTGTTGACGTTTGATACGGTCTGCGATACGGTAGCCGCACACAATTTACGTTGATTATCCTTACTCCGCGAAGAAGGTCCCCCATGCCGCTCGACCGCACTCTGCCGGGAATTCAGCAACTGAAGCACGTTGTCGTTTTGATGATGGAAAATCGATCCTTTGATCACATGCTGGGGGCGTTGAAAGCACAGAACGACGCTATTGACGGACTTACCGGCAAGGAATCGAATCCCGACACCACGGGCGCTATGATCAACGTGCAGCCGCTGGCGCAGTATCAAAGCCA
Organism: uncultured Acidobacteriota bacterium; assembly: GCA_903832475.1. Classification (GTDB taxonomy): domain Bacteria; phylum Acidobacteriota; class Terriglobia; order Terriglobales; family Acidobacteriaceae; genus Acidicapsa. The sequence continues at coordinate 13,299 of CAILBQ010000032.1, forward strand.
GCTCGATCCCGATCCCAATCATCATTTTGCCGCCGTCAATCTGCAAATCTTTGGCGACCCAAGCCAGGGACCTCCGCTGCCGGCAACCATGCAGGGATTTATCAAGAGCTATTACAACCAGCAGCAGAACGTAGCCCATTCCGCCGACATCCTGTACTACTTCACACCTGATAAACTTCCCGTCCTGACCACCCTGGCGATGGAGTTCGCCGTCTTCAACCGCTGGTTTGCATCTATCCCCGGCCCCACCATTTGCAATCGCGCCTTTGCCCACTACGGAACTTCGTTTGGCCAGGTGAGCATGGACGTTTTCTATGAAGGCAAGGCGTACAAAAGCATTTACGAACGCATGCTGGCCGCCGGGCATACCTGCAAGCTCTTCTATTACGACGAAGCCAGCTCCACGATGGAAGTAGTCAATCTTCTGCAAAACGAGCCGGCCATTTTTGGAACGTTCAAAGACTTTTTGAAGGCCTGCGATGCAAACGCGCTGCCTGATTACTGCTTCATCGAGCCGAATTACACCGATCATGATTCTCCCGATGGCGATGGAGAAGTCATCGCCTGCGATCAGCATCCCGATCATGATGTGCGCGCCGGCGAGCAGTTCATTGCGTCCGTGTACAACGCCATTCGCACCAATCCAGACCTCTGGTCGTCGACTGCGCTGCTGATTGTGTATGACGAGCATGGCGGTATCTACGACCATGTACCGCCGCCTGCCTGTACGCCGGATACGCCCTTCGTGGCGCAACCAGCCGCGACGGGGACGCAGGACGCTTTTGCTTTCGATCGTCTTGGCGTGCGCGTGCCGGCCATCCTCGTTTCGCCTTGGGTAAAGAAGGGATCGGTGATCGACGACGTCTACGACCACGCCAGCATTCCCGCAACAGTGACGGATTTCTTTCTTGGCGCCTACGACCCGCGGTCGGCGCGCGAACATGCCGCAAATACTTTCCTCGGCGGACTTTCGCTGGCAGCGCAGCGGCCCGATGACGATTGTCCGAGTTTTGCTACCGGCTCTTGATCGTTGAACTTCGACAGAAACGCTGAGCGGTCCCGCAGCACGATTTGCAGGAGACAAAGCATGCAACTCATCCAAGTACCTCCCGTTCCGAAATCGAGCTTCAACAAGCATCGTCGCGTCTCTGACCTGCTCTATTCGCAGTTGAAGCATTTTCAGCATGTCGCAGCGAAACAGGGGATCGAAATCGCCCCGGCACTGCTATCGGAAATTCACACGGAAGGCGGTGCTGCTCGCTACATCACGGCGGTGACCCGCGCCGTGCGCGAGCGTGCTCTAGCGTCGAAAAATGGCACCGTCTCCGCTGGTCTGCGGCTGGTGACCTCCTCACCGGTACAGATTCCGCGCGGCACACCGGTGGAAGGCCTGGCCATCGCAGCCGGTGCGGACGAAGGCGATGCTCCGGGCAGTAAGTCATGATGCGACGACTTTCGTGCGTTTTCCTGCTGCTGATCTGCGCAGGCTGTCTGGTCTCGGCCCAAACGCCCGCAGGCTCAGGCAAGCAGGGCCGGGTTGCGAGCGACTTCATGCGCGAGGGCCAACAGCTGGGGGCCTGCAAGTCGATCAGCAGCTTCGTCGACTGCGCCCAGACTCTGGTCACCGGTCAGCCTATGCATGTGGCGCTTGGCAGCCTGGCTCCGCAGAACGGCTTCGCCGCCGGAGTCGCCTTTGTGGAGCACAAGAATTGCCCGACGGATCCCGAAAAAGGATCGCTTTGTCCAAAGGAATTTCGTTTCAGCTGGGACGTCGACGCAGTTGCGACCGGCAACGGCTCATGGCGTGCCGGTGCGTACATGAAAGCCTTTCGCCTGTCGACGCCAAAGATCGTGGTGGGGTACGGTACGCCGAAGAAGAAAATCAAGCCTCTCTTCAACGTTGCGCCCTTGTTCAACCTCCACGCTGAGACGAACTCGCTCAATCACATCGACTACTACGGGCTTGGAGCTTCCACGCTCCCGAGTGGGAAAGCTTCATATGGCATGACGGAAACGATTGCTGGCATCAGCGGCGTTTTTCCTACGCGCTTTGCCGGCATTTCGCTTTACGGCGAATTGAATGGGCGCGTGCCGCAGATTCGCGGTGACCACAACGAGTCGTCGCCTTCGATCGAGCAGCTTTATACCGATGCAACGGCGCCCGGACTGGCGAGTCAGCCGGCGTATCTGCAACCGGGCGAGGCGTTGCGTATCCAGCCGGAGATCTTCGCCGGGCATCTTCGCCTGCACTATCTCGCCGAATTTCAACAATACATCGCCGTGGGAAATGCGCAAGGATCCTTCCGTCGATGGACAGCGGATCTGGATCACGAAATTCCGCTTGACCACCGGGTGCGCCTGATCGTTTCGGACAGCCACAAGGGGCCGGACTCCTGTACATCCGATCCGGCGACGCCGTGTCCTTCGCCCACCCACGTATCCTCTGCGATGAACCATGAGGGCTCGATCGATTTGCGCCTTTTCATGACAGGTTCAGTGGCCAATGCGCACAGTGTTGTGCCTTTCTACTTCGATCCCAGCATCGGCGGCTCCGACATCAATGGCCAGCCTCTACTTGCCAGTTTCCCGGACTATCGCTTCCGCGCTCCCAACCTGATCGTGCTGCGCGAAACCGTCGAGCATGCCGTTCCCAAACTGCCGCTTGGTGTTTACTTTTCGGCCGACCAGGGCAAGGTAGCGATGCACCGCGATGATATCGATTTCTCGAACCTGCGCAAGAGTTACACCGCGGGTCTGACTGTGCACGCGGGCGGTCTGCCCGTTGTCTACCTGCTCTTCTCGTGGGGCGGCAACGAAGGCAACCACACCACCTTCAGCGTCAGCAACGTGCTGCTGGGTGCGTCCGCGCGACCCTCGCTCTTCTAACTATCCAGCGAAAGGGAGTCAACCATGGGTGTCCTGTTACAGGCCTTCTACTGGAATTGTCCTTCGGCTGAGAATCAGCAATGGCAGTGGTGGAATTTTCTGGCATCGAAGATGCCCGCAATTCAGCAAGCCGGCTTTACCGCGATGTGGCTTCCGCCCGCGTCGAAGGCGGCGGATCTGTTTGGCGCTCCTTCCATGGGCTACGACCCGTACGACTACTTCGATCTTGGCGAATACAACCAACGCGGTCAGGTGAAGACGTGGTTTGGCAGCAAGGATGAGCTGGTCGCGCTGATTGACGCGGCTCACGCGGCCAATGTGCAAGTCTACGCAGACATTGTTATCAATCACAACAATGGTGGCGACGCGACGGAAGTCAATCCCATCGACGGGCAGACGCGCTGGACGAAATTCAACCCCGTCAGTGGCATATTCCCCCGCGACTGGAAGTGCTTTCATCCATCATGTTTCCAGGTCATCGATCAATATCCGCCCTTCGGCGGCATGCCCCAGCTCTGCCACCAAAATCCCACCGTGTACACAGCCGTGATGGAGTATGCGCGGCGCATGATCGAGGACATCGGCTTCGATGGCTTTCGCTTCGACTACGTCAAGGGCTTCGGTCCGTGGATGATCAAGGCCATCGCCGAGCGGCGATTCACCAAGCCAAACGAATCGCTGTATAAGCCGTTCTGCGTGGCGGAGTACTGGGATTCCGAAGTGTCGATCGAGGACTGGCTCCAGCTCGCCAACAGCTTCAACGACAACCCCGTCTGCGCTTTCGATTTTCCATTACGCGACCATTTGAAAGACCTGTGCGATACATACGGCTACGATCTCCACGGACTGCTTGCCGCAGACAGCGTGATGACCATCGATCCCGACCGGGCCGTGACCTTCGTCGACAATCACGACACCACTCAGGATCCAACCAACGCAATCATTCACGACAAGCTACTAGCCTATGCATTCATCCTCACCCACCCCGGATATCCGTGCGTGTTCTGGCCTGATTACTTCAATGCAGGCCTGACGCGCACAGGGACGTCCAATGGGCTAGACGCGCTGATCAAGGTTCATGAGCAGTTTGCCGGCGGCGCGTGCACCAACCTTTGGATCGCAAACGATCTTTACATCATGCAGCGGGCCGGGATACAGCAGCAGCCCGGCCTGGTGTTCGTTCTGAACAACCGGGGTGACATATGGCAGGGGGCGAGCGTCCACACCGCGTGGCCCAACCGCAAGCTGACCGCGGTGGCATGGGACGGCTACGATCCGGTCCAGCCCGCGGACAAATATACGGGTGCGGACGGCAGCATCGATCTCTATGCCTCTCCGCGTGGCTTCGCCGTGTACGCCCCCGCCTGAGTGCCGCAAGGTAATCCGGATTTTAGCGCAGCGCCCTGTAACCAGCGGCTGCGCGAAGGTCCATGATACTCACGCTGCCAGCCTGTGTGATGCGAGTCACATTGCCTGACCAACGTGTCGCCTAAGATCGCCTCAGCAATCCCTGACGTCGATAGCGAATCTCTGGCGGTTGCGAAGAAGGCGTGTTTTAATGAACGGTTTCCCGAATGTGGATCCAATCCCTCTGCCGGCGCCCATCTGGCTCTTCAAGCTGCTGCATATCGTTACGCTCGCGCTGCACTTCGTAGCCATGCAGGTGCTGGTCGGAGGGCTGCTGATTGCCGTGCTGCTCAATCTGCTGGGCCGATCGAGCTCTTCTAAAACTGCGGCCGCGGCCGTGGGTCGCCGCCTCACCGTGGTCATGACGTATGTCATCAACCTGGGTGTGCCGCCGCTGTTGTTTGCGCAAGTGCTCTATGGCCGTGCCATCTATACCAGCAGCGTCTTGATTGGCGCTTACTGGATCAGCGTCATTCCCGCCCTCATCCTGGTGTACTGGCTGCTCTATCGCTTCGCAGCCGGCCTCGAAGCGGGCAGGAAGGTCTGGTGGATGGGCCTGATCGCATGGATCATCACCGGCGGCATCGCCGATATTTATGTCAACAATATGACCCTCATGCTACGGCCCGGCGTGTGGCAGAAAATGTACGCTGCGTCGTCCCTTGGCACGCATCTGCCCACCGACGATCCCACCAAGCTGCCGCGCTTCCTCTTCATGATCGCGGGCGGGTTTGTCGCGGGCGGCCTGTGGCTGATCTTCCTGGCAGGCCGCAAGAGCTTCAGCGATCTTGACCGGCGTTATCTCTCTGCCTTGGGCGGACGCATAGCCGCTGTCGCCGCCATCGCGCAGGTCTTCGCGGCGCTTGCCGTCTATCGCACCCAGCCCGCCATCGTGCAGGCCGGCCTGGGCGATCATCTGCTCTACAAGATCGCTGGCCTGGGCTGGATGGCTCTCGCACTCGTCATCCTCTTGTTCGCGGGCTTCGCGGCCTTTGCCAAGCCCGTTGCCCAGTTGACCAGCTGGCTGTCGGCCATTGTCGCGTTTCTTTCGATCGCTTTGATGACTGTCTACCGCGACGGCATCCGCGACCTGACGCTGCTCAGCAAAGGCTACGACGTGTGGAATCGCACCGTGGTCACGAACTGGAGCGTGGTTGGCATCTTCCTGGTGTTGTTTGTGGTGGGACTTGGTGTCGTGGGCTGGTTGATTTCAGTGGTTGCTCGTGCGGAACGAGTCATGGAAAGCGCGGTGATAGGATGAGCGATCTCCTCATAGACAACAGCAAGCTGGTCGAGACCGACAGCACTCCAACACGGCGCGCCTTTGTTGCCGCCGCCGCGGCTGCGGGCTTGTGCTATGCCGGCGCCCTGGCATACCCCATCTACCGCTACCTGGCCTCGCCTGCCGAGATGGCGGCGGACCAGGTCGCTGTCACCGAAGTCACACTCAAGGGCGCGAATGCCATGCCTGCCGGCGCCGCGCTGATGTTCAAATTCGGCAGCTCCCCGGCCATGCTCATTCATGGCGCGGACGACTCCTGGGTAGCCTTCAGCGCGGTCTGCACTCACCTCGGCTGCACCGTGCAATTCGAGCCGCAAATGAATCGCATTCACTGCGCCTGCCACGGCGGCGTATACGACCCGCATACCGGCAGGAACGTCAGTGGACCTCCGCCGCGGCCGCTCAAGGCGTACAAGGTTGCTGTCGCTGCCGACAGCGTTGTGGTTTCGCGGGCCTAAGTCCGCGCTCAATTTTCGGAAGGGTGAAAGACATGGCTGGTTCCATCTACAACTGGGTTGATGAAAGGGTAGGGCTGACTGAGGCAATTGCCTTTGCGCGCCACAAGCGCGTCCCGGCGCACGCGCAATCCTTCTGGTATTACTGGGGAGGAATCTCGCTGTTCCTCTTCCTGGTGCAGATATTCACCGGCATCCTACTGCTGGTCTATTACCGCCCCGGCGCCGAAGCTTTCGAAAGCGTTCGCCAGATCACTTACGTGATGCATTTTGGTTGGCTTATCCGTTCGGCGCATTCGTGGTCCGCGAACCTGTTCATCTTCTCGGTTATTGTTCACATGTTCTCGGTGTACTTCATGAAAGCGTATCGCCGGCCGCGCGAGATCGGGTGGCTCACTGGAATTGCTCTCTTGTTCCTCGGAGCTCTGTTCGGCTTCAGCGGCTACCTGCTGCCTATGGATGAGCTGAGCTACTTCGCCACCAAGGTGGGCCTGCAGATCCCTGCATCGCTGCCACTGCTTGGACCGTTCACTGCGACTATCCTGCGCGGCGGCCCGGACGTCAGCGAATTCACCGTGCAGCGCTTTTTTGCCCTGCATGTCGTGATCCTGCCGCTCTTATTCTTGCCACTTCTCGGCCTGCATCTCTGGCTAGTGCAGAAGCATGGCAACGCGCTTCCCCCCAGCGAACTGGCCAAGCCTGAGCCGACACGCAAGAGCATTCCCTTCTTTCCAAATTTCTTCCAGAAAGATCTGGCCATGTGGCTGATCTCGCTCAATGTGCTGGCGCTGCTGGCTTCGGTATTTCCGTGGGACCTGGGCAAGCAGGCCGATGCGCTCTCGCCCGCCCCAGCCGGCATTCATCCCGAGTGGTACTTCATGGCGCCCTTCCACATGCTCAAGATCCTGGGCAACTGGCTGCCTGGAGCATCCGGTGAAGTCGTCGGCATCCTGCTCTTCACCGTCGGTTTGATCCTGTGGGTGTTCATTCCCCTGTACGACGCGCAGAACAAGATTGGCCACCGCGGCCGCATCGCACATTACTTCGGCATCTTCGCCGTCACAGCTCTGATTCTGACTACGGCTCTCGGCTACTGGGGCATTCGCTAGCACGGACAAAGAAGAGGGTTTGCAATGAATTATCCGTTTTGGGAAGTACCATTTCTGGGCAGTAGCTCGGTGATCGCCATCATCGCCATCTTCCACGTGATGATCTCGCAGTTCGCCGTTGGCGGCGGCATTTGGCTGCCCATGGCCGAGCGCAAGGCCATGCTCGAGCATCGCGCCGACTGGAAGGCCGAGCTCAAGAAGCACTCCCGCTTCTTCCTCCTCATTACCGGTGTCTTCGGCACTGTCAGCGGCGTGGGCATCTGGTTCGCCATCGGCCTCACCCAGCCGGAAGCCACCAGCACCCTCATTCACAACTTTGTATTTGGCTGGGCCATGGAGTGGGTCTTCTTCCTCATCGAGCTCACCACCATCGCCGTCTACTACTACACCTGGGATCGCATTCCGGAGAAGCTGCACCTCAAGGTTGGCTGGCTGTATGCCATCTCTTCGGTGTGCACGCTGATCATCATCAACGGCATCCTCACCTTCATGCTGACGCCCGGCGACACCTGGCTGAGCGTGGCCGGGACCGGCGCCGAAGCCAGCAAGTTCTGGAACGCTTTCTTCAATCCCACCTACTGGCCGAGCTTGATGATGCGCACCCTGGTTTGCGTCTCACTGGCCGGCGTCTGGGCGCTGATTACCGGCAG
>CAILBQ010000033.1 GCA_903832475.1 uncultured Acidobacteriota bacterium
CTGTGCAGACGGATGTAAATATCCTTCAGACGGATGATGGTCTTGGCATCGAAGTAATCAAGAAGCTGAATCTATTAAAGGAACCGTCCTTCCGCAAGGCAGTCGCAGCTGGCGAGGAGGGCAAGCCTCTCGATCAGGCGCCTAAGACGCGCGACAAAGCTTTGGGTATGTTGCACAGCAGACTCAAGATTGAATCGCCGACCGACACTCGTTTGATCACGATCTTCTACAAGAGTGCCGATCCGGTTTTGGCTGCGAACATTACCAATACGCTTGCCAAGACATTCATTGACGATACTCTGAACCGTCGTCAAAAATCGATTCTTTCCTCTTCCACCTGGCTGCAACACGAGCTTGCCGATCTGAAGAAGCAAGTTGAAGACTCCCAACAGAAGCTCGCCGACTATGAGCGAAGTACGGGCCTTGCCGGGATCGAACTCACTGGCACAGCCAACGGGAATGGTGGTACCAGCGTTTCTGTAACTCCACAAAATACAGTGACGGCGCGTTTGCTGGCCTTGAACCAGGAACTGACTTCCGCTGAGGCGAACCGTATTTCGACTCAGGCAGTCGATAACCTTGTAAAGACCAATGACCCGGAGGTTGTGCTGGGCCTGGGCCCGATGAGCGTATCGGGTGGCAATGGAGGTGCGGGCAGCTCAGTCACTCCTGAGAGCGTTGCTCTCATCAGCTCACTTCGCGCGCAGGAAGCCGATCTGGAACGGCAACTGGCATCTTCAACCGTAAAGTATGGGGCAAACAACCCAAGGCTGATCGAGCTTCACCAGCAAGCCGACGCAGTCAAGCAACAGTTGAAGGCAGAACTTGAAAGAGTGCGACAGCGCGCTACCAGCGACTACCAATACGCCAAATTAAATGAAGACGCGATCCGCTCTCAATTCAAGAAGCAGGAAGACGCTGCGAATGAAATGACGGACAAGAGCGTCAAGCTGCAGTTGCTTGCGCAGGAGGCATTTTCGAATCAGGCACTCTACCAGGGCCTCTTTTCGAAGCTCCAAACTGCCACTCTCTCTTCTGGCACAAGAGCGACGAGGATCGACATTGTTGCGGAAGCGGTCCCTGCGGGATTGCCAAGTTTCCCGAAGTGGACTCCATACTTCCTGGCGGTGTTCGGCGTCGGCCTCTTCTTTGGCATCACTGCCGCATTTGTTCGAGAGAGCTTCGACGAAACAGTTCGCACTCCGCAAGATATGGCAGACATTCAAGGCCTGACTATGCCGGGATACATACCTCGATTGCAGGCTCTGCTGGCAGAAGAGTCGGGGCCTGGAGGGTCGCAGTTAATCACCACGCCGGATTCGCCCTTTGCCGAGGCGTTCCGGGCTCTTCGCACTTCGATCGGGCTGGCCCTGGACATGAACCGCCCGCGCACGATGCTGGTCACGAGCGCTCTGGGCGGTGCAGGCAAAACGACGGTGACCTATAACCTTGGCGTTGCGTTTGCGCAGCAAGGCATGCGCGTCATTTTGGTGGATGCAGATCTCCGCAATCCTGATCTTCATCGGCTATTCTCCACTCCCCAGACGCCGGGCCTGAGCGAAGCGTGCGCACAATCCATGCAGACAGAGACGCAAGGAATCGTACAGCACGCAGCACTTCCCACGCTGTTCATGCTCCCCGCAGGTAAGCGTCCACAGTTGCCGGCTGAGGTGCTTGGATCGGCGGCTTTCGATGCGTTGATTCGCAAACTCTCCATGCAGTATGACTATGTGCTGATCGACAGCCCTCCCATCCTCGCCGTCACAGACGCATCTATCATCGCGACCAAAGTGAAAGCAGTCGTTGCGGTCGTCCGGTCGAGGAATACTACGCGACTGGCGCTCTCAGCACTTGTGCAGGCGATTCAGCGGACGCACGCGCCCACCTTCAGTTTTGTACTGAACGATGTGCAGAACCCGACGCTCGATGGTTTCTATGAATACAGCTACTCTCGCAGGAAGGGAGATCAACTTGCAGCCAGCGCTTAAATCTCTGATGTTTTCTACGACCCCGGTGGCACTCGCTTTTCTCGCCTTGAGTGCCGCGTCGACACCGAACGCGCATGCGCAATACACTCCTGCGCCCAAGATCGGAGGCACCAGCAGTTTCGATGCGGCGCAGGGACCAAGCGGTATCGACGCTGCAACTACGCGGCACCGACTCACTCCATTGGCCGCCGTGCCGGAAGACTTTTCAACGCTGAAATTATCGCCGGGATTTCTGCTAAGCATGGAGGTGTACGACACTCCCGAGTACTCACTGGAATTGCGGATCGATTCTGGCGGCGATGTCACGATTCCGCAGATTGGGAAGATCCACATTGGGGATCTGACGTTGGTCGAGGCGTCTGCCAAGATAGCTTCTTCGCTGCGCGACAACAAGATCCTCAACAATCCTGATGTGAATCTCAATGTCGAAGAATACGCGGGCCGTGAGGTCACTGTGCTGGGCGAAGTTCGAACACCAGGGCGTGTCGAAATGCTGGCTCCCAAGCATCTTGACGATGTGATCGCAATGGCTGGTGGAGAAACTGAGTTCGCAGGCAAAGTGATCGAGATTCGGCACGAAGCCGGCGCAGAGCCACGCAGCGATGTGATCCATTACTCGCGGAACACAGACAACCACATCCTCAGCGACACGGTCGTTCGTCCCGGTGATACGGTCACCGTGAAGCGGGCCGGCATTGTGTATGTGCTGGGCGGAGTTACTCGACCCGGCGGCTATCTCATGCAGGAGGATGGCGACCTGGATGTAACCCAGGCTCTGGCGCTGGCCTATGGCACAACCATGCCAGCCGCGGTAGGTTCCATGCGTCTGATTCGCAAGAAGGATGATGGAATGGTGGAAGAGATGCCAATCCCCTATCGCGACATCATGAAGGGCAAGGTAGCTCCGATGCATTTACAGGCGGAGGATGTTATCTATGTTCCGATCAGCAAGACGAAGGTCATACTTGCGGCCGGGTTGGTCAATACAGCGGTCGCAGCGGCAGTGATTTATCGCTAATAATCCTGCGTCAGTTGTAGGTGAGTGCTTTCCCTGGCATAACAATGAAGCATGGTCACCGGCTATCGCAGCGGTGGCCAAGGCATCGCTCATCAAGGACCTTGCATGAATACGCGCGCCACTCCTGACGCTTTGACTGCCTTTCAAAACAAGTCATACTTCCCTGCTCTTGATGGTATTCGCGCCATCAGCGTTCTGATGGTGATGTCAAACCATCTTCACAGCAATTACGCATATATGCGACGCACGCCAGGATGGTCGGGCGTGGATGTGTTCTGTGTATTGAGCGGATTTCTCATCACGACCTTGCTTTTGCGCGAAGAGGCGGACCGTGGGTCAGTCAAGCTATCGGCCTTTTATCTCAGGCGATTCTTTCGAATTGTGCCTATCTTCCTGCTGGTCCTGCTGGCGTACGTCCCTGTCGCCTACTTCGGGGAACATGGCGTTCGCTGGCAAGCGTTCAAATCGGCGCTACCGCTTTACTTGACCTTCATGCAGGATTTCGTGCCGCATGAAGCACCTTTCAGTTTCAGCTGGACACTCGGGATCGAAGAGAAGTTTTATTTGATCTGGCCAGTTGTCGCCTTTGTCGTATGTCGCAAACTTAGAACGCGAGCATTTTTAGGCGCTGTGTTCTTCGCAGTGTCTGCGGGGCTGTTCCTCTGGCTAGAGGCGACTTCGGACAGGGCCTTCTACCAGGCGCGTTCGTATGCTGCCCTGGCGCTTGGATCGCTGGTTGCCTGCCTACTGGCCAGCAAAATGGCGAAGCCGTATTCACGATGGATTGCACGCGTACCTGTGATCGTACCGTCACTCGCTGTACTTTTGTCGCTGGGTTTGGTCTACTACGACCGCAGATTTGTTCTGGCACTCGACGCGTCGGTCTCCGTCTTCATCTCTCACCTTCTGCTGGTGCAGAGTTCCGTGCGGGGATGGCTTTCAAAACCGCTGCCTGTTTGGATCGGCAAACGATCCTATTCGATGTACCTGATTCACCTGCTCATCCTGAATCCGGTGCGAGTCCTCATCCATCCCAAAAACCTTCCGATGGAATTGGTCGTCCTCTTGATTGCGTACTCTCTGACCGCGGGAGCATCGCATGTGATCTATCTTTTTGTAGAACAACCAATGCGAAAAGTAGGCAAGCGACTTTCCGCGAACAGCGAAGCAAAAGACAAGCGGTCCATTGCTGTCGCAGCGTCAACGAGTTAAAGCTTGGCTGGTCACGACCGCAATAGCGAAGACGCGTTTTTGACTGGACGAGACAGACAAACGACGGCAGTCAACCTGCACGATTGAAGCGAGAGAATTATGGGCGTACAGCAAATTTCGACCTCGCGGCAATATCCATTGCTTTATTGGACTGCCCTCATCTATCTGGTGGGAATTCCGAACTTCATCCATTTCGATGTCACCGGACGCACTCATACACAGGGAATCTTTAATCTGACATCGATCAGTCAGATTGCCATTGCGCTATTTTCTGCCTATGTACTTGCGATGACGGTCATGCTCAGTCGTGCCCCGCTTCTATCCCGCAGGATTACTCTGGACCTATGGCTTTGGATTCCCTTGCTCCTGCAAATGATCCTGGCAACGCTCCTACAGCCCACCAGCCGGATGACTCCCTTTTCACCTACCGACAAGATTGTGAGTCTCTATCGGCTGGCTGAGTGGATTATTGCCTTCTCTCTCCTCGCTGCGCTTTATAGTCGAACGCCGGCAAGGCAGGCGACGGCCTTTATCGTGCAACTGCTCGGACGCGTCTGCTGGATATGGATTTGCATCGTGTGGATCGTGCTGCCGATCATGCCGGCTCAGGCTTACGGAGCCTCGGACGAGCTTGCCTCAAAAGTTTCACAATTGGGAGGCCAGCTGATCGCACCCTCCTACCTGGCAACGCTGGCCATCGGCGCATTCTTTTATGCGCTGTATTTTTTCCCCAGAGGGCTGTACCGCTTTGCAGGGTGCCTGCTCGCGGTCGTAACCATTGTGCTGGCGCATACGCGTATCGAACAGATGAGTTTCTTCCTTCTGCTGCTGATCACTGCATCTTTCTTCTCGGGAAAACTGATTCGACTTGCCACGGTTGCCTTTTTGGTGATCGTCGTTCCTGTCGTCGTGGTGTTTCGAGATACTTTGCTGGAATATTTCTCTCGCGGTCAGGCACTGAAAACCCTGACTACTCTGAACGACAGGACCTTCGTATGGCATGCAGGAATTGAAGCTGCCAAACTGCGTCCCATTCTTGGATATGGATTTATCGCAGGAGCTAAGAACGCGATTCGCGATCACTGGATTTATGCTGACTGGACTCCGCCACATGCTCATAACGAATACATACAGGCTATTCTGAGCGGTGGAGCACTGGCGCTTCTCATTGTTGTCACGATTTACGGACGTATGCTTTGGACCGCTATCAGGTCAGCGTCTTCGAGCAGAGAGAACACGGTGCTGCTGCTGATGCTGGTGTTGTTCCTCGTGCGGTCGATTGGCGGCTCGAACTTTACCATCGCATACACACGCGTGGGCGCAGTTTTCTTGCTGACGTTCCTGGGCATTACGGCGGGCGTCAAGGATCTTGTCGTTTCAAAGGTCAGGGCCATTCCTCGATCGACCCTGCAGTCTGCGCAGGAATATATCGCTTAAAGCAACGATTTTTTCACGGCAAGGATGCTTGTTTTTCGTAGCTTTGTCTATTTGTTCTGTCGTTTATTCCTTTACGGAAACGATTTTTGATAGGGCCATTCCACCTATCAGCGTTCTTTCTTTCGACTTACAAAACTTCGCATTCGTACCC
>CAILBQ010000034.1 GCA_903832475.1 uncultured Acidobacteriota bacterium
CGTCACGATCCTGCTCCACCACATAAATCCGATCGTGAGCTGCCACAAATTCGCCGACCCCGTCACTGAAGGGATAGGCGCGAACGCGCAAGTAATCCGCTTCGAAGTCATAGCTCTTCTTGAGCTCATCGAGAGCTTCAACAATTGCGTAGTGCGACGTTCCATAAGCAATGATGCCTATCTTGGAGGTCCCGTTGCGCTCGATCAGAGGAGCGGGCACGAGCGTGCGCGCCGTTTCGAACTTGCGAGCCAGGCGCTCCATCAGAGCCACGTAGTCTTCTGGCCGCTCGGTGTACTGAGCCTTCTCATTGTGGCCGGAGCCACGCGTGAAGTAGGCTGCCTTGGGATGATCCGTCCCTGGGAGAGTCCGGTAACCGATTGCATCTCCGTCCACATCGTCGTAACGAGCAAAGCCGCCCAGTTTGTTCAGATCTTCTGCAGTGAGCACCTTGCCGCGATCAAGCGGCTTATCCGGGTACGTAAAGGGCTCAGACATCCAATTGTTCATGCCGAGATCCAAATCGGAAAGCACAAAGACCGGGGTTTGCAAGCGTTCGGCGAGATCGAACGCTGCGTAACCAAAGTCGAAGCACTCTTTGACAGATCCAGGAAGGAGAACGACATGCTTGGTGTCTCCGTGAGAAAGATACACGGTCGATAACAGGTCAGCTTGAGATGTACGCGTAGGCATGCCCGTCGACGGGCCGGTGCGCTGCACGTCGAAGATGACGCCAGGAATTTCGGCAAAATAGCCGAGCCCCGAGAACTCAGCCATGAGCGAAATGCCAGGGCCTGAAGTTGCAGTCATGGAACGGGCGCCAGACCAGCCCGCACCCAGCACCATGCCGATGGCAGCAAGCTCGTCTTCCGCCTGGATCACGGCAAACGTTGCCTTGCCATCCTCGGTGACGCGAAACTTCTTCAGGTATTCGATCGTCGCCTCGACCACCGACGTCGACGGCGTAATGGGATACCAGGCCACCACCGTGACGCCCGCGAACACCGCGCCAAGTCCACACGCAGCGTTGCCGTCGATGATGATTTGCCCGGCTGTCGCATCCATGCGCTCGATGTAAAAGGGATCTTGTTTGGGGAGCTTCTCCACAAAGTAGTCGGCGCCGGCCTTGACCGCGCCAAAATTCAAATCCATCGCCTTCTGCTTCTTGGCAAACTGCTTGCGCAGCGCTGCCTCCACGCAGGACATATCGATTTCCAGCAGGTGCGCAACCACCCCTACGTACACCATATTGCGGACCAGTTTGCGGAGCTTCGCTTCAGGGCAGACAGCCGCTGTAATCTTATCGAATGGGACCGGGTAGGAGATCACGTCATCGCGATACTGCTTCAGGTTCAAGCTCTCGTCGTAGACCGCCACGCCACCGCTAGGCAGCGCCATGAAATCTTCCTTGGCCGTTTCAGGATTCATCGCGACCAGCAGGTCGATGAACTTTTTGCGCGCGACGTAACCGTCTTTGCTGGCGCGGATGGTAAACCACGTGGGAAGTCCGGCGATATTTGATGGGAACAGGTTTTTTCCGCTTACCGGAACACCCATCCCAAAAATGCTCTTCAGCAGAACGCTGTTGGCCGATTGCGAACCGGACCCGTTGACCGTTGCGACCTGAATGCTGAAGTCATTGACGACGCGTCTGGCCGCGTCCTGCACTGCTGATTTGCTCTGTTCTTGACCTAGAGCGAGGTCTCCAATCGCCATGTGGCGGGAATCCCTTCACTTGAAATTCGGGAAAGAACAACTCTTTCTCAGCCTATGATTATAGTCACTTGAGGACATATATGTCGGCTTTGGACCCAAGTGGTTACTGCTCAATTGCATAGCTTGTACAAGAACGGCTTCAATTCCCGAAAGATCTCAGTATGCGAACTGGGCATGCTGACGCACTTGCGCGGGAGGAACACACCGTTGCTTTGTGCGCATGTAACAGGGCCAGGGGATTGCCGGTCGCTTAGACAGAAAATGCAACCCAAACTCACCAGCTCCGGTTCAATTGCGAATCTGCGCCAGCAACTTCTCAACCTCTTGTCGGACCTCCGCAGTCAGCGACAACAGGGGAGAACGCGGCTTGCCGCCATAATAGCCATTCCAGTCACAGGCGAACTTGATTCCAGGAACGCCTAGACGGCCTCCGATCACATTGCTGGCTTCTGCAATGCGCTGTTGCTTGTCGGCCGCAAGTTGATCGTCATGTTCCTTCCACGCGGTGTAAATTTCCTGGCATGCCTGCGGCGCGCATGTCGCAAATGCGAGAATCGCTCCGCTGGCTCCAGCATCCAGCGATTCCTTGAGGGTGCCGGCTGACCCTGTCAGAACCTGGAAACCAACAGATCGGAGAGCACACGTCTGAAC
>CAILBQ010000035.1 GCA_903832475.1 uncultured Acidobacteriota bacterium
CCGGCCCAAAACGGCAATCCTGCTGTCACGGTGCAGACTAATTTCTTCACGCCTGTAAGCACAGCGGGAGGCTTTTTCGGCTCAGGCGGTCCACGGGCCTTCCAATTTGCGGCCCGGATGGAGTTCTAGTGGAGAACCCGTTGATCTTGCCTGAATATCAACGTCTCGAGCCCCGCGCCGGTTCGAACGCGCGCTCTTCGGTCAACCTCGCAGTGATCGAAGAATGCGAAGCAGTGGGCGAGGTTGCCGCGCTTTACGATCACTTCCGCAATCGCTTCGGGCGGCCGCAAGTGCCGGGAATTCTCAAGTGCTTCGCCACACACCCGCCCCTGCTGCGGCACATGATGGCTCTTTCCGAGAGCCTGCTGTTTGCCGAAGGCGCCTTGGGCCGCCGAAACAAGGAAATGATTGCCACGTTTGTCTCCTCAGCGAACGAGTGTGCGTACTGCACCGATAGCCATGGCTACTTCCTAAGCATGCATGGCGGATCGAGAGAAGTTATCTGCGCTTTACAAGCGGCCGACCTTGTCTCGCCTGAATTGACCGCAGCGGAAAGGGTACTCCTCGCGTTCGTTCAAAAAGTGAGTTTTCACTCCAACGAAGTGACAGCGGCCGATATCGAAAGCCTCCGTCACAATAATTGGAACGATCTTCAAATCGCCGAATGCATCCACATCACCGCTCTCTTCTCCACTTTCAATCGCGTCGCGAACGCTTTCGGCCTTCCCTCGCAGCGACTGCTGGAGCTATAACAGGAGCCAAGCCTCCAAGTGTCACCGGCTAAAGAAGGGATACATGTCTGCTTGAAAAATCAGCTACATTCATCGATACGTTCCATCCTCGTAGTGAAGCATCTTTTGGGTATCGCCACGTCTGTGTTGCTGGCCTGCTACGCCTTCGTACCCTCAAGCTACGCGCAGGCAACGGCCACTCCTTCTCCCCATGACTTTTTCCATGTCACCCTGGGTGGTACGATAAGCTCTCCCGTGTCCGGAAAACTCCTGCTGTTCGTTGCTCCTGTATCCAAAGAGGCGAAGCCCGCGGACCCAGTCGACATGGAGATGATGTCACTCACCAGCGTCACCATCGCTTCGAAGGAAGTTCCTTCCTTAGCCCCAGGTGAGAGCGTCGACATCGACGCGGATGACGTCGTCTTTCCCCAGCCTTTGGCGAAAGCAACGCCCGGCTCCTATCGTGTTCAGGCGGTTCTCGATGTGCATCGCAGTTACAACTACGACGGGCGCAGCGCTGGCGACCTCACCAGTCTTCCAGTGGCCATCACTCTTCCTCTGGGAAGCGACAAGACGCCCGCGCTCACGCTGAATGAAGTGCTGCCGAGTCCTCCGGATCCTCTGACAGACAAGCCTGAGGTGAATGCCGCACTCAAACCCATCGACTTCCTCAGTCCCGCTCTCACTCAATTCTGGGGTCGAGACATTTTCATGAGAGGTTGGGTGCTCCTGCCCCCCGGCTACGCAACTCACCCCGAGAATCACTATCCCACCGTGTACTTTACGCACGGCTTCGGTGGTACATTGCTCGGACTGCGGGCTCGCTATGCGCCACTTTTGTACGAGCGAATGAAGCAAGGTAAGATGCCGGAGATGATATGGGTATTGCTAGACGAAAGCAGCCCCACCGGAACCCATGAATTCGCTGACTCCGTCAACAACGGCCCTTGGGGACAGGCCCTCACCACTGAGCTGATCCCTAACCTGGAAGTCGCCTACCGCATGGATGCAAGGCCATCGGGTCGCTTCCTGCAGGGTCATTCTTCAGGAGGCTGGGCAACGCTCTGGCTCCAAACTAGGTACCCGAAGCTGTTCGGTGGCACATGGTCGACATCGCCGGATCCCAGTGATTTTCATTTCTTCAGCACCATCGATATCTATGCCCCGCATGCCAACCTCTATCGCAAGTCGGACGGTGAGTTGCACCCCATGCTGCGTGATCATGGCGAGCCTCGCGCCACCATGCGGCAACTGGCCCAGGTCGAATCCGTCCTAGGCGAATACGGTGGACAGTTAGCTTCCTTCGAATGGGTCTTCTCGCCCCGTGGACCAGATGGTAGGCCGGCGCCACTGTTCAATCGCACTACGGGCGACATAGACCCGCACGTCGCCGAGTATTGGCGCACTCACTATGACATTGTCGATTACCTCAACCGCGAATGGTCCACGGTTGGAGCAAACCTCAAAGGGAAAATCCATCTCGTCGTCGGCACCGACGACACATTTTACCTCGACGGAGCAGCCCACAGCCTGGAGGCAACGCTCAACAAACTCGGCGGCGAGCCCCACTTCGCCTTCCTTCCCGGAAGATCTCACTTCAATGTCTATCAAGGCGGAGAGGATCGTTTCGCTCTGATGGACAAGATCGCCGCTGAAATGTATGCCGTGGCTCGACCGCAGCATGATGACGGGCGTTGAGCCAAATCCAAGAAGGAATCCGGCACTCCCTTGAAAGCCCATAAAGTCTCGTGTTTCCACACTGTACGCAAGCGATCACTTTTCTTAGCGGGAAGCGTCCCCCAAATCGGCTTACACGTCCAAAACGATTTCTGTCGCTTCCCCTTGACATTCGACCAGAAGCGCTCCTACACTCAGGTCGAATGTCGACTAAAAGCGCAAGTTCACAGCTCGGACTACTGCAGGGCACTCTGGACTTATTGATCCTTCAAACCCTTGCTCTCGGCCGCTTTCACGGTCATGCGATCGTATGCTCTATCGAGCAGCGTTCTGCAGATGTTCTCCAGATAGGCCACGGCTCGCTCTACCCAGCTCTCCAAAGACTCCTCAAGCTCGGCCTGATTCAAGCCGAGGACGGAATATCAGAAAACAACCGCAAGGCTCGCTTCTATCGCCTGACGGCAAAAGGCCGCAAGCAGCTCTTCGCCGAAACCTCAAAGTGGGAAAGATTCTCCAGCGCGATCGCTCAGATCCTCGCGCCCATCGCGGAAGAGAACTCATAACCGGAGGAGCCCATGCCTGGCTGGAAGAAACGCAGAGAGCAATTACTGCAGGAGTTCGAGACCCACATCGAAAACGAGACCCGCGACAACATCGACCGCGGCATGTCCCCTAGCGAAGCTCGCCAAGCCGCTCTGCGCACGTTCGGCAATGTCCCTCTCGCCATCGAGCAATCTCGCGAGGCCGTCGGCGGCCTCTGGTTCGAGCGCCTCGGTCAAGACATCCGCTACGCCATCCGCAGTCTTCGCGGAGTGCCCGCCTATTCCGCGATCCTTGTGCTCACGCTCGCCCTCGGCCTCGGCTGCGCCACCACCATGCTGGTCATTGTCGAGTCCGTCCTGATGCGCCCCGTACCCTTGCCCCATTCCGACCAACTAGTTAACATCTCCCTGCAGGAAGACACCTACGGCACCCACGCCGACGCCCACGCTCTTCCCTACCCTCTGCTCGACCAGCTTCAGCGAGGCAATCACTCCTTCTCCAGCATCGCCGGCTACAACAACACGGTGCACCCCGTCACCGCCCCGGACGATACGCGCATCTCTGTCGTCACCGAGATCACTCCCAATCTCTTTCAAACCCTCGCCGTCCAGCCCAGACTTGGCCGCCTCATTGGTCCATCCGACGCCAAGTCTCCTGTAGTAGTCGTCAGCGAAGAGTTCTGGCGAGACCGCATGCACGCCGACACCCATGTCATCGGTTCCTCCATTCACGTCGCCAGCAAGCCCTACACGGTCATCGGCGTCCTGCCCCAGGCTGTCCGCTTCCCACAGGCCTTCAGCGCACCCATCGTCTATTTGCCAATCTCGCTCGACAGTAGCGGTTCCGACACCTTCAAAAACGATTCCGCGTCCGTCCTCGCGCGCCTCAACGCCGGGGTCTCCCGCCAGCAGGCCCAGGCTGACATCCAAAGCCTCATCGCCCACATCGCCACCACCCAACCAGATGCTGCGCACCCGGGAACAACCCAACACCTCATCCTCCGCAGCTATCGCGACGTCGTCGTGGGCGACCTCCAAAAGCCCCTCGTAGCTCTGCTCGGGGGAGTC
>CAILBQ010000036.1 GCA_903832475.1 uncultured Acidobacteriota bacterium
CGACGTAGGGCAAGAATGCGTCCTGCTGGGCTTTGTTGAAGCGGTGAATTTCATCGATGAAGAGGATGGTGCGCGATCCCATGCGTGCGGCGTCGGCGGCCTCGGCCATCACTTGTTTGATTTCCTTGATGCCGCTGAGGACGGCGGAGAATTCGAGGAAGCTGGCCTGCGTTGTGTCAGCGATGATCTTGGCCAGCGACGTCTTGCCCACGCCGGGAGGTCCCCAGAAGATCATCGAGGAGGGGTCGTCGTGTTCGATCTGGACGCGCAGCGGTTTGCCGGGACCGATGAGATGTTCCTGGCCTGCGTATTCGCTGAGATTGCGAGGGCGCATGCGTTCTGCCAGCGGAGCGCTGCGCAGGCGTCGAACCTCGGATTCATGAGTGGCCGCGACGTCGAAAAGGCTGGAAGGGGCGTTGGATTCCGGGGTTCTCATCAACGCCTCCTGCTGTGTTTGGATGCAGGAAGCGCGCGCTGGCGGGATGCTTCGTAGAGCAGGATGCTAGCCGCGACGGCCGCGTTGAGGCTTTCGACGGGACCAGGGCAGGGGATGGTGATGCGGGCGTCGCACTGGTCTGCGATCTCGGGAGCGAGTCCGCTGCCTTCGGAGCCGATGAAGAGTGCCGTGGGACGAGTGAGGTTGAGAGAACCGAAGCTGGGAGTGATGAAGTTTTCTTCGCGAGGCATGGCGGCAAGGGTTTGCACGCCTGCCTTGCGCAGTTGTTCAAAGCACTCCTGATCGGTGGCGGTGAGCATGGGCAGGCGAAAGACGCTGCCTGCGGAGGCGCGCATCGTCTTGGCGTTCCAGCGACTGACGGTGCCTGGCAGCAGGGCCGCGCCGGTGGCCGCGAAGGCCTCGGCAGAGCGCAGGATGGTGCCGAGATTGCCAGGATCCTGGACGCCGGAGAGGACGACCAGCAGCGGCGAAGGGCCGGTCAGCAGCCGAGGCCATTTCCAGGTGCGGGGCCGGACCAGAGCGGCGATGGGCTGGGGAGTTTCGGTGGTCGCTGTATCGTCTAGAAGCTGGCGAGGAAGGGCAAGGATTTCGACGGAGTCAGCCAGGGAAAAATCGGCCAGAGGCGGCTGAGAAACCAGATGTTCGTAGCCCTGGGCAACAAAAACGGTGACTACTTCGATACCGGCGCGGAGGGCTTCCTCGAGCAGGTGAATGCCCTCCAGACCGACGATTCCCGGGGTCGCGGAGCGGTGTTGCCGAAGCGCGTAGCGAAGCTCCTTGACGCGTTCATTCCCCTTACTCTGTACAATGCGTATAGCCATCTGCTGGAGCCTCACGACCTTACGCGATTGTAGCGGGTCGGTTGCTGGTAACCCAGGCGAGCCCACGGTGAGGTATATCCATTGTCCGCGGAAATCTTGCGGGTCCATCCCGACGAACCACAGCCTGAGCGCATTGAGTACATCGTTTCCTGCCTGAGACAAGGGGATGTTGTCGCTCTGCCGACGGACACGTTTTATGGCCTGGCGGTCGATCCCGTCAACCTGCACGCGGTCGAGCAGATTTACCAGATCAAGTCGCGGCAAAAACACAAGCCGCTTTCACTTCTGATTGCTTCGGTGGCGCAGGCGTATGAGCTGGCGCGGGACATCGATGAGCGATTTGACCAGCTGGCCGAGAAATTCTGGCCGGGACCGTTGACGATCATCGTGCGCGCCGGCAGCAAGCTCCCGTTGCGCTCGACGGCGAACACGGGGAATGTGGCGCTGCGCGTGCCGGATGCGGCGATTGCGCGAGCCGTTGTCGAGTGCTTCGGGCTGCCCATCACCGCGACCTCGGCGAATCTGATTGGAGCCAGCGAATGTTCGCATGCGGCGTGTGTGCGTGACCAGATTGGCGACCGGATTCCGCTGATTGTGGACGGCGGGC
>CAILBQ010000037.1 GCA_903832475.1 uncultured Acidobacteriota bacterium
GCTCCAGAGACACGATTGGGTGACCCTCTATACCGACGGTTTTCGGTACCTGGAGAAGGCTCCCATGATGTATTGGACTCTGGCTGTGAGCTACCGGCTGTTCGGTATCAGTAATTGGAGCACTCGCTTGCCGCTGATGCTTTCAGTGCTGGCGTTGGCGCTGGCGGCTTATCGTCTTGGTCGCCGCATCTATGGCGGGACGGGGGGCTTGTACGCCGGTGTGGCCATGATCACGTCGCTCGGTCTGTATGTGTATACGCGCTTCCTGATTCCCGAGGTGCTCGTTGCGTTGTGGCTGACCTTGGGCTATGACCTGTTCCTGAAATCGGTTGACGAGGAGCGGCCGTCGCGCATGATCTGCTGGGGATTCGCGGCCTTGTGCGCGCTCAATGTACTGACCAAGGGCCTGATCGGGCTGGTGTTTCCAGCGGGCGCGATTGGGCTGTATCTCCTGCTCACAGGCAGCCTGCGCCGCCTTCTGCGTCTGCGCCTGATTTCGAGCACGCTGGTGTTTCTACTGATAGCCGCGCCATGGCACATTCTGGCGGCGCTGCGGAATCCGCCAGCCGGTGAGTCACGGGGCTTTCTCTGGTTTTACTTCATCAATGAACACGTGATGCGCTTCCTGGGCAAGCGAGTTCCGCCAGGATATGACACCGTCCCTCTCCTGCTGTTCTGGGCATTGCTGCTGGTATGGCTGGTGCCCTGGAGCGTTTTCCTGCCGCAAGCGCTGAAAAGAATTCCCTTGCCGTGGAAAAGGGGTGAGGATGGCAAGAAACTTGCTCTTGATCCACAACAGCAGGCCAATCTGCTGTTCTTCCTGTGGGCATTCGTCATCGTAGGATTTTTCAGCTTTTCGACACGGCAGGAATATTACACAATCCCTGCGGCGCCGGCCTTGGCCTTGCTGGTTGGGGGATGGATGGCGCGTGAAGCTGCTCCAGACGCCAAGGAGTCGGATCGAAGAGCCGGAAGAATCTCCTCAACTGCACTGTTTGCGGTCGGCGTGATTGCCCTGGTGGCGGGCTTGTATTTCCTTTCTGTTTCCCACACTCCGCCTCCAGGTGTGGATCTGGCTGATCTGCTCAAGGACAATCCTCAGGACTATAACTTTTCGCTGGGACACGTCCTGGATTTGACTCCGCGGGCGCTCGGTCTTTTTCGCCTGCCGCTTCTGGGCGCCACGCTTTCTTTGTTTGTGGGCACGGGATGCAACTGGTGGCTGAGACGCCGTGGGAAGCCTGTAGCTGGCAACATCAGCCTGGCGGCGATGATGGTCGTTCTGCTGGCTTGTATCCATGTCTCTTTCGCGATCTTTTCCCCAATCCTCTCTTCCTACAACCTCGCTGCCGCCATCAAGACGCAATTCAGGCCGGGAGATGTGATCGTGATTGACGGTCCCTACGACGAAGGTTCAACGCTCAATTTTTATACGGGTGTTCAAGTGCATGTATTGCATGAACCGAGCGGAAATCTCTGGTACGGTGCAAAGTTCCCAGACGCCCCGCACATCTTTGAAACCGCGCAATCGCTGGCTTCACAGTGGAATGGAAAAGCTCAGATCTTTGTGTGGACAGACCAGGAGGAGCCGCGCGAGCTGCACGGATTGAAATCATTCTTGCTGGCGCGGAGCGGCGGCAAGTCTATCTTTACCAACCGGCCGCCGGGAGCATGATTGCCGTTACATTCCGCCGCAACGGGAGGCGGCCCCGGCAATCTGCACGAAGTATCTCAATATCAGAAAAGACCGCAGCGGTTGCAGGCTGGTAATCTGTATGAAGAATTGAATTCCTACTGCGCCTAGTTCCCTCAGGCCGGCATTCGATGTTCGAGAATTAGGCTTATGATTGCCATCGCTGTTTTGACAATTGCCGTCGCTGGGCTCATCACATCGACGGTCGTTTTGTTTCTATCGATTGCGGGAGCGGTCAAATTCCGCAGGGTCGCGCGGCGCGATCGAGAGACCTTCAGCCGCCTCGGTAAGGCGTTGCCTCCAGTGTCGGTGCTGAAGCCCGTTCACGGGGCCGAGATGCGACTGAAGGAAAACCTGGAAAGCTTTTTCCGTCAGGACTATCCGGAATTCGAAATACTATTTGCCGCCGATGAGGCGGATGACCCGGCCCTGCCTGTAGTTCGGGAACTTTGCGCGCGATTTCCTCATATCCCCACGAGAATCCTGGTAACCGGAAAGCCCCCCTGGCCAAATGCGCAGAATTACTGTTTTCACCATCTGACCGCCATCGCCGCGCACGACTTCCTCGTGACCAGCGACAGCGATGTTGAGGTAGGTGCGGATTATCTGCGGGAAGTCACCGCACCTCTGCTCGACCCCAAAGTGGGAGCGGTCACATGCCTTTTCCGCGGTAAGAGCGCCGGCGGATTCTGGGCCGAATTTGACGCCATCGGCCAATCCGTGGAATTTACCGCCGGTGTTTTGATCGACAATCTTCTCGAAGAGACGAAATTCGGACTGGGACCGACCATAGTCGTCCGCAAAGATTCCATCGGGAAAATTGGCGGCTTCGCAGCGGTCCGCGAGTACCTGTCGAATGACTTCGCTGTGGGAAATTTCATCTACAAAGCGGGGTACCGGGTCGTTCTCTCCGGATATGTGGTCGATCACGTGTGTTCCGCCCAAAGCTTCTGGCCGATGTGGGAAAGGCAGCTGCGCTGGGCGATGGGCACACGATATTCACGTCCCGCCGGCCACCTGGGGTCGGTGCTGACTTTCTCTGTGCCCTTCGGAATATTCGGTTTGGCGGGCGCATGGATGCTCGGTCATCCTGAGCTTGGCGTAAGTCTGCTTGCTGTATCGCTGTTGAACCGGATGCTGGAATGCTGGCTCATCGGATGGGGGGCTGCCGGCGATCGGATGGCGCGTCGGTGGGTCCTGCTCTACCCTCTTCGGGATTTGTATGGATTCGTTGTATGGTGTGCCAGCTACCTGAAAAAACGCTCCTTGTGGCGTGATACCAATTACCGTCTGTTGAAGGGCGGCAAGTTGGTTGCGGTGCGAGCCGATGGCTCCGTGCTGGACCCAGAGTCAGCCCGATCCGCGAATCCAGAGGCGGGCCGCTTTTAGGTACAACGAGCGCCATCGGGCGCTTTCGTTGCAACAGACCACCTTTCGGAAAAGTTCCCGCCAGCCGGTCTTCAATGCGGCGCGGCTGGCCAGAACTCTGCTCTTCCTCGACCCAATCGACGAAGCGGTGCGATTCTCCCGGCTGCTGTAGAAATCAATTTCGAAACCAGCGACCCATCACCTCGCAGTGAAGGCAGTTTTGTTCGGGCTCGCTAGAAATGCCAGATCAGATCTGCCGCGAACGTGAGGGCCTGATTCTTTCCTAGACCTGAGGGATTGGGCGAACCACCTTGCGAAACACTTTCGAGGTTAGCGATTGAAGCTCCCGGAGCAATATTCAGGGCCGTAACTCCATACTGTGTGAACGCATGTGTATAACTCAATTCAGGCCGAAATGTGATAGTGGAACCGGCCCAGAAATCAAAGCCAACCATGTGCTCTTCATACTTTGCCGGAGTTCCGGTGCGTTGCCCACGAATGTCGTCGACAAACTCATTTCGAATGTTGAGCGACGCGGTGTTATGCCAGAAGTTGTGCTCAAGGTAATTGGTAATTGCATATTCTGGAGCGTAGCATCGCGCTGATTGCTGGGACGGCGCCAAACGGGGGTCCTGACAGACCGCGCCAAAGTTTAGGTTCACCGCGCCCTGCCCAGCCCGCTGAAAGGTCGTTTCTGGCCACGGCGTACTGGCCGTAGGCGCATATTGTATGCCGGTACTGGGATTTGTTCCGTTGAACCAGAACATGTTGGGAACATCCTTCATGTACTGGTACCAGAATTCCGTATCGGTATGCCAGGACGAATTGAAACGGTGATAGTAGGTTTCGTAGTAGGCAGCCAGATTGTTGTAGGCATACTTGCCATCATTCACGCTGTTTGCGCAAGTGTTCAGGGCATCGCTCCCGTTCGACCACGTGACAGTGGCGCAGAAGTTTCCTGTCACTTTTGCATCTGTTGTCCAAGGCATGACATCGCAGCCGGGAGAAAGCCCAGCCTGCACCGTGAGATGATCGAGGACAAGGGATTGAATGCGGTATTCATTGCGTCTCCGTAAGTCTTGCTGTTTACTTCTTGGGCCGTCGAGTTGGGGCCTTCGATTCCGGCCTCGGTCTGGCGGTTGTCTGTGACGAATTACGACTTGGCAATATCCAGCGCCGAGGTGATCATGCCCTTTTCGGCCTGGACCGCAGAACTGTTCAA
>CAILBQ010000038.1 GCA_903832475.1 uncultured Acidobacteriota bacterium
CGCCTGCGCCGCCACACTGCTCGGCGTCACCTTCCTCAGCATCATCCCGGTCGGCCTGATCTGGGCGCAGATCGAACACGTCAGCCTGCGCCGCGTCGCCCACGAAAGCGAAGAAGCCGGCCACATCGAAGACCTGAACGCCCTCGCCGACGAGCCCGGCGAAGCCTGACTTTGACGACTTGATCAAACCTCGGGATGTGAACGCTTTGTGAAAGGGTACGACTTTATTCGTGCCGATAACGCCCATACCGTGCCAAGGGCATTGGCCCCAGCCAATTCCGCCGGTCGGAATATCCCAAGCAAACCTGCATTTTCGACAGCAGGTCCAGCGCCGCAGTCTCTTCGTCTCACATAAGCTTGATGGCAGACTCGCTTCCGCTGGCACGGTCCGTCCACTCGTTGATTCACCTTGTAGAATCACCAAGAGATGAAGTGTCCCTTTTGTGGGTTTGCGCAAGACCGGGTCGTCGACAGTCGCGAGAGCAAGGAGGCGGATTCCATTCGCCGCCGCCGCGAATGCGAAAAGTGTGAGCGCCGTTTCACCACCTACGAGCGCATCGACGAAATCCCCTACATGGTCGTCAAGAAAGATGGCCGCCGCGAGAAATTCGAGCGCCACAAGATTCTCGCCGGCCTCCTCCGCGCCTGCGAAAAGCGTCCCGTATCTTCCGCCAAGCTGGAGGCCATCGTCGACGCCACCGAGGCCTACCTGATGGATGCGCCGGAGCGTGAGCGCACCACCAGCGAAATCGGCGAGCTCATCATGGAAAATCTCAAAACCCTCGACACCGTCGCCTATATCCGCTTCGCAAGCGTCTACCGAGACTTCAAAGACGTCCGCGAATTCAAGGAAGAGCTCGAACAGCTGCTTCAGTCCCGCGAGCCGCTGCGCGACGCCGGCAAGCGCGGACGCTGACTTCGCCCGCCAGCCAGCGGCGGATGCTATCCCGCTGCCCGCACCAGCCTCACCCCGCAGCTCCGCAAGGAGTCTCGACCCTTTCAAAGAGAATCACAACACCCGCCGTATGTCCGCTCTCCTTGTCCAGGATGGGCGATGCCGACAAGTTCACCGTGAGAACTTCGTCCTGCGCATTGCCGATATCTACCTGCCCCGACCATGGTTCGTGCAGCGCCATGCGAAAACTCAGCGGCGCCTGTACCGCGCAGTGCGTACGCAGAATCGGCAGGCACCTCTCCACCTGGCGCCCCGTCATGTCCTGCTCCTTGCGGCAGGTAAGCTCCTCCGCCGCGGGGTTGACATAGCGCACAAAGCCCAGTGCGTCGGTGACCAGCACCGCCTTGGGAATGGCATGCACCACGCACTCCAGCCAGTTTTTCGCCTGCGACGCCTCCCAGTGCGCATGCTCCGCCTCACTCACGTCAAACAAGGCCATGCACATGCCCACAATCAGCCCGGCATCGTCCCGCATCAACCGGCGGTGCAGTTCATAGCTTCGAAAATGCCCCGAGCCGCCAAAAATTGGCCGTCGAATGACTGGAGGGTCTTCGCCCGAACCAAGCGCTTTGGCAAACTCCTCGCGGCTGTGCGCAACCTCGTCGTGAGGTAGAAACTCCCAAATGTCCCGGCCAACCAGTTGTTCCGCCGGCTGGCCCTGCATGTGGCAGGCTGCCTCGTTGACAAATGTCAACTTGCCGTCAAGGTCCGATTCCACGTAGGCCACCGGCAGCCTCCACACGATGTGGCGTCCAAAGGGTTGATTGAATGGCTTCATGATTTCTCCGCGGGATTCCGGCGCGCCCCGGCAACAGGCGACGCGGGGATGGAGGAAAAGCCTGGGCCGCACTGTCGCGACGAACCGCGCTCGGCCAGCAGGTGTTGCAGGTCGTCTGCCGCGTTGATCTGCGACGCCGAGATCAGCTCCAGGGCAATCGGAATGCGCAGCATGATATTGCGTCCGCCGGTCGAGATGGTGAAGTCGCGGTTGCGCGCCAGCACCCGGTTCCATTCCGCGTTCAGAATGTCTTCCCGGATGCGCCGTTCGCACACCACCACCAGCGACGACTCGCTCCAGTGATAAATGGTGTCGTCGCTGCTCAGGTTCTGGGTCAGAAACGCGGCCACCGCCATCAGGCAGTCCTGAATGCCTTCCTGCCCAAATCGCTCGCCCACCACGTCCAGGCAGTTGAGTCGAAACACGCCGATCGTGGCAGGCCTGTCTTCCGTCATCAGCCGCCGCACATGCTCTATCGCCGCACCCCCGCCGCGAAGCCCCGCCGCGTTGTGGTTCGCCGTCGACATGTCCTGCTTGCCGACTTCCGCCGCGCGGCGCGATGCAGTCTGCACCTCCAGCGAGCGAAACAACTGCATCAGCTTTTCCCGCAACGCCGCGATCTCTTCACGGCTCGTCGCCGACGTAAGTTGCACGCAGATCCCGGTCCACAGGTCGGACGACTGCTCTACCCGGTTGTAACCGGCCAGCAGGTGAGCCAGTTGGCTCACCGTCTGCCTCCACTCATTGCGGCGCTCTTTGAGCATTGCTTCATTGGCTGTGCGGTAGCGTTCAAACTCCCGCACCACCGACTTCACCTCGCTGACCATCTCCTGCTCTACGAGTAATTCCGGCAGGTTCAACGGGCTGCGCAGGATAGCCGAACGGAAGCTCCGATACGCCGCCAAATCAATCACCACCAGGCTCGAAGCAATCCCGTCGAGCAGCATGGCGGCCGCCTTTCGCTCGGCGCGCGCCGTCGCATCATCCGCCGCAGAAACTGCGCTTTGTCGCTTGAGATTCATGGTGAAATCGCCCGCACTCCGCCTCGCAGTAGCTATCGGCATCCCAGCTCGCAACTTGATCATGCCGGTTTCCTCCAGCGGCATTCCCACACCGTCTTCAGCCCAAATCGGATTGCCCATGTCGCTACCGCCGTAGCAAAAACCTGTTCCGACGTCCCGTCTCCTGTACACTGAAGGGTCTACAGCTATGAACAATCAGCCCCCCTCTTCAGTGAACGTCGGCATACTTGGCGCGACCGGCATGGTCGGGCAGCGCTTCATTCAACTGCTCGAGAATCACCCCTGGTTCCGCATCACCTGGCTCGCCGCCAGCGACCGCTCCAGCGGCAAGCGCTATGAAGACGCCGCCAAGTGGCGCCTCGACACGCCTTGCCCCACGCGCATCGCCGACTTGGTGATTTCTCCCGCAGATCCCGAAGGCGCTCCGAAAATCATCTTCGCCGCACTCGACACCGACATCGCCCGCGAACTCGAGCCAAGATTCGCCGCCGCCGGCTGCGCCGTTGTCTCCAATTCCAGCGCCTTCCGCATGCATCCCAACGTTCCCCTGGTCATACCCGAGGTCAACCCCGAGCACCTGCACCTCATCGAAGACCAGACCTGGCGGAAAGAATCCGGCGGCTACATCGTCACCAATCCAAATTGCTCAGCCATTGGCCTGGTCATGGCCCTGAAACCCCTCGAAGAGCGATTCGGCATCGAACAGATCTTCGTCACCACCATGCAGGCCGTTTCAGGTGCCGGCTACCCCGGCGTCGCTTCCATGGACATCCTCGGCAACGTTGTCCCCTTCATCAAGAACGAAGAGCAGAAGATGGAAGAAGAGACGCTCAAGCTGCTCGGCTCACTCGACGGAGAACATATCCAACCCCTCGCCGCCCGCATGAGCGCCCACTGCAATCGTGTCGCCGTCGAGGATGGCCACACTGAATCCGTCTCCATCAAACTCGGCAACAAGCTGGGACGTCCCGTCACCAAAGAAGACATGCTCGCCGCCTGGGCAGAATTTACGCCGCTCTCCGGTCAGAACCTTCCCACCGCCCCAGCGCAGCCCGTTGAATGGCTCGCCGCCGAAGATCGTCCCCAGCCCCGCCTCGACAAAAATCGCGGCAACGGCATGGCTGCCTCCGTCGGCCGCCTCCGTCCCTGCGGTCTGCTCGATTGGAAGTTCACCGTGCTTTCGCACAACACCATTCGCGGAGCCGCCGGAGCCGCCATCGTCAACGCCGAATTGCTCCTCAGCCTCGGCAAACTGGAGCCGGTAAAGCTGGAAGCCGCGGCCGGAGCTTAAGTGCAAAGCAATCTCGAGCACCAAGGCTTTGTGCAAGGGCACGACTTCATTCGTGCCAAGAAAGCCAATCAAATAAACGGGGCTTCAGCCCCTGCGGGAAACGCTGGATGAGCCTGGTTGTTATGAAATTTGGCGGCACGTCGGTCGAGGATGCGACCGCCATCAATCGTACCGCCTCGATCGTCGCCGGTCGCGTCGCCGCCGGCAAGCGTCCAGTGGTCGTCGTCTCCGCCATGTCCAAGGTCACCGACCAGCTCCTCGCCTGCGCCGCCGCCGCCAGTCGTGGCGACCGCACCGGCGCCCTCGCTCTCAGCTCCCGCCTGCGCAGCCGTCACCGCGACACTGCCGCCGCCCTCGTCCAGAACCCCAAAAACTGCGCCACCCTGCAAACCTCCATCGAACACGAATTCGACGCCCTCGACGAAATCCTGCGCGGCCTCGCCGTCATCCTCGAACTGACCCCGCGCATCTCCGACCTCATCGTCAGCTACGGCGAGCGCCTGTCGAGCGCTATGATCGCCCAGGCTTTTCGCGAACGCGGCCTTAACAGCGTCCACGTCGACTCCCGCGAAGTCATTCTCACCGACTCGCAATTTCAAAAGGCCATCCCCCTCGACGCCCTGATCGAAGAGCGCTGTCTCCTCAAGGTGAGGCCACATCTCGACGCCGGCCTGGTCCCGGTCATGGGCGGCTTCATCGGCTCGAACGAAGCCGGCATCACCACCACCCTCGGCCGTGGCGGCTCCGACTTCACCGGAGCCCTCATCGGTGGCGCGCTCCGCGCCGAAGCCATCGAGATCTGGACCGACGTCAACGGCATCATGACCACCGACCCGCGCATCTGTCCCGACGCCCTGCGCGTCAAGGTCATCAGCTTCGAAGAGGCGGCAGAGCTGGCCTACTTCGGAGCGAAAGTCTTACACCCTGCCACCATCCTGCCCGCCGTGCGCCGCAACATCCCCGTGCTCGTTCTGAATTCCCGCAACCCCACCAACGAGGGCACCCGCATTATCTCCCTCGCCCCGCACTGCAAGAGCCCCTTCAAGTGCATCGCCGTCAAGAAGAAACTCACCATCATCGACGTCGTAGCCAGCCGCCTGCTCATGACCCACGGCTATCTCAAGTCCATCTTCGACATCTTCGACAAGCATCAGTGCCCCATCGACATGGTCTCGACCTCTGAGGTCAGCGTGTCCGTCACGGTCGATTCCAACGACAAGCTGCCCGCCATCGCCGACGACCTCAGCAAAATCGCCGACGTGAAATACGAGGGCCAGAAAGCCCTGGTCTGCATGGTTGGCGAAGACATTCGCGGCCAGATGGGCATCTCCGCCCGTGTCTTCACCGCCATCAAGCACGTCAATGTGCGCATGATTTCGCAGGGTGCCAGCGAAATCAACATGAGCTTCATGATCGAAGAAGAAGACGCCGAAGAAGCCGTCCGCTCCCTTCACGCCGCCTTCTTCCAAAACCCCGACCCCGCCATCTTCGACATAGAGAACCGCCTCCCCGCCGCCCCACCCCTAACCCCCTCAACACCGTCATCCTGAGCAAAGTTTGGCGAGTACTTTGCGCCTGATGGAGCCGAAGGACCCGCGTCTGCTTTGCGCTTGCAACAAAGATCATGGAGGGCACCAACGCCGTGCGCATCCCCCGAAGAAAAGCACTTTCCCTGATCGCCGGCGCCCCTGCGCTTCTGCTCTCCAGCAAATCGCGTGCAGCCGCTTCCCTCCTTGGCAATGCCCCTCCCTTAGCCGCCCAAAAGACCGCGACTACTGCCGACCTGCCCATCACCCCTGGACCTTTCCACGGCACGCGCCCCTCCCTTCGCGCATGGCAAGTTCCCGACTGGTATCGCGACGCCAAGTTCGGCATCTGGGCCCACTGGGGACCGCAGTCTGGCGTCGAATACGGCGACTGGTACGCCCGCAACATGTACGTTCAGGGCAACAAGCAATACGAGTACCACGTCAAGACCTACGGCCATCCCACCAAGGTCGGCTTCAAGGACCTGATCCCCAAGTGGACCGCCGACAAGTTCGATCCCGACCACCTGCTCGGCCTCTACAAAAAAGCCGGCGCCAAATACTTCTGCACCATGGCCGTGCATCACGACGGCTTCGATCTCTGGGACTCCAAGCACCAGCCCCGCTGGAACGCCGTCGCCACCGGGCCCAAACGCGACATCGTCAGAGCCTTCCAGAAGGCTGCCCAGAAGCACGACCTCCGCTTTGCCGTCAGCGAACACCTCGCCCCCAGCTATCACTGGTTCTCTACGTCCCACATGAGCGACAAGACCGGCCCCCTCGCCGGAGTACCCTACGACGGCGCCAACCCCGCCTTCGCCGATCTCTACCACGAATTGCCCAAGTATTATCCCTACAGCTACGGTCTCCTCAACGACCGTCAGGCCCCGGCCGCATGGAAGCAGCACTACTTCAATCGCATCAAGGATCTCGTCGACAAGTATCAGCCCGACCTTCTCTACTCCGACGGCGACATCTTCTTCGAGGAGTACGGCCTGGCTCTCGTCGCCAACCTCTACAACACCTCCGCCCAACGCCACGGTGGCCGCTGCGAGGCTGTTTACACCAGCAAGCTCCCCAGCGACTGCGAAGTCGGCACCTGCATCCTCGACTGGGAGCGCGGCGTCGCCGGCGGCATCCCCGCCAACCCCTGGCAGACCGACAGCTGCATCGGCGACTGGCACTACAACCGCGAAGCCCAGTACAAGTCCCCCAAGTACGTCATCGATCTGCTCGTCGACATCGTCAGCCGCAACGGCAACCTCATGCTGAATTTTCCCTCTCCCCAACAGCGGCGAACTCGACTACGAAGAGCGCGTCATCCTCGACGAAATTACCGCATGGATGGCCATCAACAGCGAGGGAATCTACGCCAGCCGCCCCTGGAAGATCTTCGGCGACGGCCCTGTCGCGACGGCTCCGCAGACCGGCCAGGGCACCCGCTTCAATGAGTCTGGACGTAAGGAATTAACCGCCGACGAAGTGCGCTTCACCACCCGCGGCGACACCCTCTACGCCTTCGTCATGGGCTGGCCAGACAAACTGGTGCTAATCAAGCCGCTCGCCCCTCCAGCGCCCTGCAGCCGCCCAAGATCCAGAACGTCCAACCGCTCGGCCACCACGACAAGCTGATCTGGACCCAGGACGAACAAGGCCTCACCGTCGTCCTGCCAGAAAACAAACCCTGCGACCACGCGATCACCTTCAAGATCGTCTGAGCCCAGTCACGTCACCACCAAAGCAGTGTCGAGCGATACGATAGGCGTTAGTATTCATGGACGGTGAAGACATGCGCGGCCAGATGGGTATCCCCGCCCAGGTTTTCAAGGCCATCAAGCACGTCAACGTGCGCATGATTTCGCACGGCGGGGGCGAAATCCACATAAGCTTCATGACAGAAGAAGACGCCCGCTCCCTCCGCGCGGCTTTCTTCCAGACCCCCGACGGGGCCGTCTCAGACATTGAAAGCCGCCTTTCCGCCGCCCCGCCCAAGGTCTAGCAGCCCAGACAAACTGAAGCACTAAAACTCCATGTTTCTTTCCTGAAGACACGAAGCTTCATTGTTTCAGAGGACAACAGTGGCGATTTCCAAGCCCACTATCTGACTGGTACCCAAAGATCTGTTTTTCCAGCGGGAACCTCTATAACAACAGCATAACTCTATGGTATCTTCGGCTTACCGAACACTGAGCCAAAATCCTAAAATAGCCCTTGTTCATTGCTAACCTTCCGATAGTTCAAGAACTCGGCTGCAAAGGGGACGTTCAGTTCTGATGAAAAGACATCGTTTGCTAGCTAGTCGGTTGTACGGGTGTTTATTGACGTTTTTGTTTTTTACTCTGTCAGCTGAGGCGCAGACAAGTGCCTCCAAAGAATGGGCTTGGATGGGGGGTAGCAGTTCCGCATGCACCGACGGCTGCGGCGATTTGGAATATGGCCACTTAGGAGTTTACGGAACACGTGGCGTGCCTGCCCCAAGTAACCTCCCAGGCAGCCGTTTTGGCTCAGTCACCTGGACGGATAAGACTGGCAATCTCTGGCTATTCGGAGGACAAGGAATATTCGACGTAGTCCATGGGGACTATGGCAACTTCAACGACCTTTGGCAGTTCAGCCCGGCAACAAGCGAATGGACTTGGATCGCGGGGAGCACTAGTCCTGTCACTGCGACCGGTTCCCTTCAGCGTGGCGTGTACGGGACCCTGGGCGTCCCTGCCATCGGAAACATCCCTGGAGTACGCACCGGCGCTATGAGTTGGACCGATTCTAGCGGACACTTGTGGCTCTTTGGGGGGTTAGGCTCCGACTCCGTTGGAAACAACGGGTGGCTGAACGACCTGTGGCAATTCAATCCAGCAACGAATGAGTGGACATGGATGAGCGGAAGCAGCACCATGATCCCGCTCCAATACGCCAAGTATGGTCGGCCTGGCGTGTACGGCACTCTAGGAACTCCATCTCCCGAGAATGTGCCCGGAAGCCACGCTTTAGGAGCAAGCTGGACGGATAGTAACGGCAACCTTTGGCTGTTCGGGGGTGGGGGTTTCGATGCGAACGGCAATAGTGTTGATCTGAACGACCTTTGGAAATTTGATCCTTCAACAACTGAGTGGACATGGATGGCCGGGAGCGATGCAACGCCGAGCACCGGTGTGCTTCCTGGAATTTATGGCGCTATCGGGACGGCCGCCGCCGGGAATACCCCCGGAGAACGCGAGCAACCTGTCAATTGGACCGACAGCAGCGGTAACCTTTGGCTTTTTGGGGGGTTGGCGCCGATGCGAACGGAACGCATGGGTGGCTGAACGACCTGTGGAAGTTCAACCCCCAGACGAACGATTGGGCTTGGATGGCGGGAAGCAGCAGTGTGCCGGGACTCGATGGGGGTCAGCCTGGAACGTACGGCACCATGGGGACACCCAGCTCAGGAAATATACCGGGAGGTCGAGACTCAGCCTCCAAATGGACAGATGACATCGGAAATCTCTGGCTCTTTGGTGGTACAGGTTTTGACGCAAATGGAAACTTCGGTACGCTCAGTGACCTGTGGGAATTTAATCCATCCGCCAATGAATGGGCCTGGAACGGAGGAAGTGGCGTTTTGAGCCTTACCTCATACGGCGTCTACGACGAGCCCGGTATCTACGGGATACTTGGGACGCCCGCACCCGGGAATTTCCCTGGAAGTCGAGGGGCCGCTATGACCTGGACCGACGCTTCCGGTAATTTCTGGCTCTTTGGCGGCTCTGGGTATGACGCCGACGGCCGCAACGGCGACTTGAATGACCTTTGGAGATACCAGTCAGCTTCCGCGCTAAATCCAACAGCCACACCCAGCTTCAGCCTCCCGAGCGGAACTTACAGCGCAGCGCAGACGGTGACAATCTCCGATGTCACTCCCGGCGCAACGATTTACTACACTACCGACGGAACTTCACCGACCACCGGTTCCTCCGTTTACAGCGGCCCAATCAGCATATCGTCA
The DNA here is from genome assembly GCA_903832475.1 of uncultured Acidobacteriota bacterium. Taxonomy (GTDB): domain Bacteria; phylum Acidobacteriota; class Terriglobia; order Terriglobales; family Acidobacteriaceae; genus Acidicapsa. The sequence continues at coordinate 9,558 of CAILBQ010000038.1, forward strand.
ACAGAAACGCTGCGGGCCCTTGCCAAAGCAAGTGGATACTCAAGTAGCGCCATCATCGCCGCGACTTACACCATCAATCTTCCGCCCAGCTTCACAGTCTCGGGCACAGCAGTCAATGTCGCTCCCGGCGCTACCACTGGCAACACTTCGATCATTACCCTGACACCTTCAGACGGATTTACCGGCGCAATCAGCCTAAGCTGTGCCATCACTCCCACTGCTGCAAGCGATCCAGCAACATGCAGCATTCCAGCCTCTGTGACAATCAGTGGTCCCTCCGCGCAAACGACGGCTCTTACCGTGAACACGACGGCGGCTTCCTCCGCTTCCAATCACATCACAGATCTCTTTGGCCGGTCGTTGGGCGGCGCCACACTCGCGTGTATCCTCATGGTTGGCATCCCGGCCTGGCGGAAAGGACGTAGCATCCTCGGAATGCTCCTATTACTCCTCGCCGCCGCCGGAGCTGCACTCGGATGCGGCGGGGGCAGTAGCGGCGGGGGTGGAGCAAATTCCGGTACAACCTCAGGTTCCTACACCATTACCATTACTGGCAAATCCGGAAGCGTTGTTGAAACAGGAACGATCTCTCTGACTGTGCGGTAGCCAGCTTCGAGGAAGCGTTGCAACCTTCTCACGCCCTTTTAAGTTGAAAGGGCCTTGCATTGGCATTTGGATTGAGCGCGGGCTCCCCCTAACCCGTTAGTCACAACTCCAAAGAAATCTCCTCGTTGCTCAATCCACCGGCTTGATTCCAGAGCAAGAGCTTCCTTGAACAACGTCAAGAAACCTCACCCAATACGATGGCTTTTTAGGCAAAATCAGCGCTATTCGCGGCCAGCAAGGCCACGAATAAAACGAACAGTCCCCATTTCAGGCAGTCAGCATCTTTCCCTTCCCACCCAGGCCTTACACTCAGGTAGAGCTTTCTCGAAAGGATCGTCATGCTTCTGCTGGTAGTCGGAAAAGGCAAAACCGGTAGCCTGGTCACCCAGGTCGCCCGCGAGCGCGGACACTCCGTCCGCGTCCTCGATCTGAAAGAAAATGCCGGCGCCAGCGCGCTGACCGCGCCCACCGTCGCCCAGGTCGATGTGGTGCTGGACTTCACCACGCCGGAGTCGGCGATCGAAAACATCCGCGCCTGTCTCGCTCTCGGCGCCCGCATCGTCGTCGGCACCACCGGCTGGTACCACCAGCTCAACGAGATGAAAGCCCTCGCCCTGCGCCGCGGCGGCGCCCTGCTGTACGGCACGAATTTCTCCATGGGTGTGCAGGAACTGTTCAAGATGACCGGCGACCTCGCCAAACTCCCCGGCTACAATTTCGCCATCAGCGAAACCCACCACAACTCCAAGCTCGACGCCCCCTCCGGCACCGCGCTCACCCTCAAAGAAATCATCCTCAAAGCCCAGCCGGAAGCTAAAGTCGAAATCACCTCGAACCGCGAAGGCGATGCCAGCGGCATCCACACCGTTACCGCCCGCAGCCAGAACGACCTTATCGAACTCCGCCATGAGTCCTTCGACCGCCGGGGCTTCGCCGAAGGCGCCGTGCGCGCCGCCGAATGGCTCAACGACAAGCAAGGCGTCTGGGAATTCCGCGACATCTTCGAGCACCTGTAGCCCTGCCCTTGTCCCTGCCCCCTGTTCCCTGCCATTGAGCCCTGTCCCCTGATCCCTGTTCTAATAGCTCCATGGGGCGCAAGAAAAGACTGCCAGGCCTGACCGTCAAAGACGGCTTCATGCGTCACCCCTTCGACATCGAAAACGGCGTCCAAACCAGCGGACTCGTCCATGGCCGCAACCTCACCACCGGCCATCCCCACGACCAGCACAGCACGGCTTATTACGGCATCGCGCCTTCCGTTCTGCGCAAGCTTTGCGCCCGCTGGCGAAAGACACCCCTCCTCGCCCCGCCCCAGGATTACAGTTTCATCGACATCGGCGCCGGCATGGGCCGTGGCATGCTCATTGCCGCGCAAATGCCCTTTCGCGAAGTCATCGGCGTCGAAATCCATCCCGAACTCGCCGCCATCGCCCAGCAGAATATCGATCGCTGGGCAGCTTCCGGCCGCTCCCGCTGCCCCATGCGCATCGCCTGCCAGGAAGTGACCACCTTCCAATTTCCCCCGCACCCCTGCGTCGCTTACATGTTCAACCCCTTTCGCGAACCTGTCCTGCGCGCTCTCTTCGACCACGTCGCTGAAGAATTTGCCCGTCGCCCCGGTCAGCTCGACATCCTCTACGCCAACGATGAGCTCGCTGACACGTTCGCTGCCTATCCTGGCTGGGCCGAGATCTGGCGTGGCAAAGTTCCGCTATCCGACGAAGATGAAGCCGCCGACAAAGCCATCCTCGAACATCAAGCTGATGGCGAATACGGCTGGTCCACCGATGAGCCCTGCGCCATCTACCGTTGGATCGGCAACCCGCCTCGGCGCCGCGCCGCCTGATTTACGAAAGCGCCGCCTCGGCCATCGCCAGCCGCCCGGAGAGAAAGCTGCGATCCTCCTCATGGGTCGTCAAGCTGAGCGCCTCTCGGAAGGCGAGAACCGCTTGCTGCCACCGTTCCAGCCGAATCAACAAAGCGCCCCGCGCAGCGGGTAGCATGGCGTAGCCGCGCAGCTCTCCCCGTTCCTCCAACTCATCCAGCAATCGCAACCCCGCCTCGCATCCGTCCGCCATCGCGACAGCCACAGCTCGATTCAGCGCAATGACCGGCGAACGCTGCAATCGCAGCAGCACATCGTACAGCCCCACAATCTGCCGCCAGTCCGTCTCCTCCGGCCGCGACGCGCGCACATGCACCGCGGCAATCGCCGCCTGCACGGAATAAACCCCCGGCCCCCGCCGCAGCGCAGCCTCCATCAGCCCCAGCCCTTCGTGAATCTCCGCCTCATCCCACACCTCGCGATCCTGCTCCTCCAGCAGAACCGGCTCCCCACTCGCACCCACCCGCGCCCGGTGCCGCGCATGATGCAGCAGCATCAAAGCGAGCAACCCTCGGACCTCCGGCTCATTGGGCAGTAGTTCGCTCAACAGCCGCCCCAACCGCATCGCCTCTTCACAGAGACTTCCCCCGCGCGCCGGCACTGTGTATCCCTCGTTAAAAACCAGGTACACCACCAGCAGCACCGCAGCCAGCCGCTCCCGCAACTCGCTCGCCGGCGGAGTCCGGTACGGAATCCCGGCATCGCGAATTTTCTGCTTCGCCCGCACCAGCCGCTGAGCCATTGTCGGAAGCGGCACCAGAAAAGCATTCGCAATTTGCTCAGTCGACAGGCCGCACAGTGTCCGCAGCGTCAACGCTACCTGCGCCTCCATGGCCAGCGCTGGATGGCAGCAGGTGAAGA
>CAILBQ010000039.1 GCA_903832475.1 uncultured Acidobacteriota bacterium
GTCGCCGATTTTGCCCACAGAGTAGCGAAATTTCCCTGAGCGATCAAAGACCTGGACGCGAAAGTTCATCGCGTCGACGACGAAAAGATCGGCTCCTTGCAATCGAAGTTCGGTAGGTAGATTGAACTCACCATCGGCTTGGCCTGGTTTGCCTATGGTCTGCACCACCGTGCCATCCATACTCAAAACGAACACCTGGTCGCGCAGTGTATCGGTGACATAAATGCGCTGTGCGACGGAGTCCACGGCTATGCCTGTCGGTCTCTTGAAGGAACCTTCGCCGCCCCTGAGGCTACCCAACGCGTGACGATATTTGCCGTTTGCGTCGAACACAAAAATCACGCCCGCGTCGGAATCGGTGACGTAGATGTTGTCCTCGGCATCGACCGCAACACACTGCGGCGTGAGCATGCGATCTTTTTCTTTGTCTTTGCGCTGCAGGAACTTGTACTTATGTTGAGCAAAGTCGAAGATATGAACGCCGGAGAGGCCGGGGTCAGTGACGATGATGCGTCCCTTCGAATCGGTCACGACGCTGTAGGGTTTGACGAGAGAATGCGTTTCAGGTGAACCGGCTATCACATCAAAAACCTTGGTGAAGAATCCGCGCGCAGGCTTGACCGCAAGCTCCGAATCAAAGCTGCGCTCCCAGGAAAGTCGCCGGCCTCCTTCGAGCAGCAGTTCGGGACGAGTTACCTCGGTTGCCGTTGGCTTCGATTTGGGGGCAGCCCAGAGCGGACACGACAACAGCGAAATTGCCGCTATCGTGATAGCCATCCGTTGAATCGGCGCCGGCATCTGGGCTAGAAGAAATTGAACCAACGCGATACTCCAATATAGAAGGTAGAAACGACTTGGGGCTGGGTCCCTGACTGACTGAAGCCCTGTTGAAGGCGAGCGTACCCGCTATTTACAGTGAGTTTGCGAAGCTGATATTGGATGAGGCCATTTACCTGATTGTTCTCATTCGTAGAGGAGATTCCATTGCTTGTTGTGTTGCTGGAGGAATTGGAATAGGCCGCCGACAGCGTCAACTTCTTGACGGGGGAGCTGGAGAGTCCAAATGAATAACCACTGCCGCCGAACAAGCTAACGAGGCTTGAGGGGAGGACGGGTGAGGGGATGGGGAGTGGAACCAGGCCCGCACCGGTGGCCAGAGCCTGTCCGCTGGATTTAGAGTAGCTTCCGCTGGAAGTGATCCATCGGCCAAAACCAACGCTGGCGTTAAAGCTTTGCGAACCATTGGTGGTGCCCGCCTGCTGGGTCAGCGCGGTATGAGCCGATCCCATGCCCGCGCTGAGACTGAATCGGCCCCAGCGCCGCCTGATGTTTCCCGAGTAGTTGTAGTACGAGTTCATGTACGTAATCAGCAATGTTTGCACATTCTGGGCGTACCCAAACGCACCGGCCATATGCCAACCGCGAACCTCAGTTGAATAATTGGTCGTTGCTGAAAATCCCAGGGCATTGGCGCTGTTTTGTGCGGACGTATTGTCAGTCATCGTGACCGCGCCGTTGAATGTACCCCCTAAGAGATGATGGCCATAGTTGGCGCTGGCCCCATACGAATTGACCGCGTAGTCCGTTCCTAGGAAGGTTTGCGTGCGGCGCTCAGCAAATGCGGTGGTCTGCGTATTGGGTGCGACGTTGAAGCTGGCAACAGCGAGAAGATCCAGGGAATTGGATTCTTCGTTGGAGTCTAGGCCGGAGACGACTCCACCCGCCGAGACGATCGACTGCAGGAGCTGTCCGCTCAAATTATCCGAGTAGCTGAGACTTGTCGTCAGCAATATTTTTTCGGTAGGGTGCACGGACGCCGATGCGTTCACCGTGTCGATGGTTCCACTGGAACTGTTACCGAGATAGTCGCTGCTCCATTCGGAACGGTTGGCGCTAGCCGAAAACGCTCCGTGAAGCGGCAGGTAATGAGCAATGGTGGCACCGAAGCCGGAATTGTCAGATCGTGTTTCAGAGCTTGATTGGCCGGAGACCACCTCGGGAATCAACGAATGACCTGCGCCGTTGGAATAATAGGCGCCAAGGTTGAAGCCTTCGACAGAGTACGCCGAATGAAGGTTGAAAGAGCGAAAGTTGTTATTACCGCTATCACTGGTTCCATAGACGGAGTATCGGCTGGTTCCCATCTGAAAACCTGCCGAGAGGCTGGGAAGCCCGGGGACATTTTCGTTCCAGTTGATTCCGAACGTATCATTATTCCCGTGCGTAACATAGTCGGCGATTCCCGGCACCGCGTAGTTGCCTTCACTGTTGTATGCCTTGGAATAGCTGATAGAGCCAGGATAATGACTCCCGCCGAATACGTTGGTTGTGAGATTCACGCCGCTCGCATTGGAGATGGACTGAAAGCTGGAGTTGGCAAGAGACTGGTTGAGATAAACAGATGCTGCGAAGGTAAGGAAATTTGGATTGTAGAAGGAACCGGAGAGATTGGCGGCGCCTCCTACCGCCCAACTGTGATCGGAACTGGTCTCGTTACCGTAGTCAGCGCTGTATCCGGTCGAGATCGTGCCATTGAGGTTGGTGCTTAGTTCCCCGAAGCGGACCTGCGCAGCCAGTGGCAATGCGAGCAGTGAGGAACCTGCCAGCAATAATCCCGCGACTCGCAGAGAACCCGCCACTTTCAAACCATCCTGAACTCTTCAGAGCCCCAGCGTCCGGCTGAAGCTCCTGTTGTGTCTCCAGGTCTTGTATCGGGTCTTGCTGTATCGATACCGCAACCTTTTCGAGGGAACCTAGGCGGTTGGGGACGAACCTCGAATTGCGATCCCATTGGAAACCTCTTTACAACTCTTCAATCTTTGCGTTTTGTCGCAGCCTTTTATCGAACTCAATGCGAAGCTGGTTGGTCTTGCTTTGCTGCAGATCTTTTACCAGCTGAACTTTTTCTCGCTCGAATGTCGCCTTGCCGGCAGGGGTATGCACCTGCAGATGAATGATGGTATACGCCTGGTCGATTTGGATCACAGGGCTTACGTCGTTCACTTTGAGAGCAAGGAGCGCCTTGAGCACCTGGGGAGCCAGCTTGTCGCTGGTGATTGGTTTATGCTGGCCCATCATCACGCGGTAGTCGTCGTCGGAGAGCTTTTCGGCGAGCAAGCCGAACTCCTCAGCGGTCTTGGTCGCCTTTGCCTGGCGGTAGGCATCGTCCGCGCGCCGACGCCCTTCTTCTAGTTGCTTGGGCGTCGCTTTGTCGGGAGGAAGGATGGAAATCGTCTGGAAGATGAAGGACTCTGGGCGTAGAAAGCGGCTTGGATTCTTATCGTAGTAGGCGCGCGCTTCGGCCAGCGTGACGTGGCCTTTCAACTCGACCTCTTCCTTCAGTAAGGCTTCGATCAAGAGTGAACGGCGTATCTTGTCACGGAATGAAGGAAGCGAACCGTGAAATTCCGATTGCAGCAGGGAGTTAAATTCTTCCGGTGTTGCGAACTGCTTGCGAAAGTCCGCTTCGGCGTGCTGCATCCTGACGGGAGGGACGACCATTTTGCGCCGCAGAGCTTCCTGATACACAAGCTCTTCGAAGATGATCATTTTCAGGGCGCCGTCGCGTATCTGCGGCGCAAGATCTTTGGGAAGTCCATTGTGCTGGCGGGCGTAGGGGAAAATTGAATATTCTTCGCGCACCAGATCTGTGTCGGTCAACACAGCGCCATTGACGCGTGCAACAGGCTTGCCGACAGCGGTCAACGCGACTGTATTCTGTTGCGCCTCCGATGGCTGCTTGAAGACGGTCGGTGCGTGGGAAGCGACCTGGGCACCGGTTGCCGAAATAGCGAGCGAGAGAACCGCGATTATAGATAGGTAGTACTTCATGGTTGCCATCCTGTTTAGCAAAACAGGGAGGAGCGTAAGTCTGCTCCTCCCTTTGACGAGAAACGAATTAGAACACTGTGACAGCGGTACCGTTGTTCATTTCGTTGGACTCACCACCATGGCACTGGCGGCAGAACTGCGCCGTCTGGTTGGTCAGGGGGTTTGCGTCCGCCGGGTTGTAGGGAGCGCGGATGAAGAACATGGTCGCGTAGAAGCCCGACGCAAGCCCGGACTTCGGACCATTGGTGACCTTAACCACGTTCATCAAATGCTGGTTGTGGCAGCTTGTGCAGGTCACAACTGCCGTATTGTTGTAGGCGCTTAGGCTGACGAAGAAGCCGTAATTCTGGACGAACTTGCTGGAAGCTGGGCCATTCATGCTGATGACGCCGCCCGTCTCAGTGCAGTCCCAGTTATATTGCCCACCACAACCAACCGCAGCAGTCAGGCCCACCGGGTGATCGTTGAGGTAATTGCCAACCGACGTTCCATCGTTGCCCAGCAGTGTAGGAATATTGTTCAAGGTTCCGTAGGTGGGCGGCAGGGTCTCATAGACCTTGTTCTTCATCATGGCGCCGGTGGCATAATTGCCGTCGTGGCAGCTCAGGCAGGTGAGCAAGCCAGAGACGTCGGGTGTTGTGGCAGCCATGCTACCGGGCAACGTCTCGACGAAGCCGCCACCACCAGAAGTGATGGTCTGGCCATACAGGCTGGCGACATCCTCGCCCCAGAGAGCGACGTTGCCTGAAGTTGCATCGGCTGTTTTGGCGTTTCCGTTGCCGTATACGCCGCTGTGAGGTGCGTGACACGCGGCGCAACCACGGCCATAGTTGAGATGGGCGCCGAGTACGTCGTTAGCCGGAGAATAATTCTGGGCCGCCGCGAAACCGGCGCTTGCCAAAATCATCATCGAGATCATTATGGTTCGTTTCATGGAATAAAGCCTCCTGGTGCGTCTTTTTTACTTTTCGACTGAAGCTTGAGATCGACCTTGGCGGTGTTGTCCTCGCATCAGCCCCAAATAGCCATGTGCACGGGACATACCGTTGCGGGGTAAAGCAGGGTTATTCTGCATCACAGATGCTAACCCCTTATTTGGAAAAGATTTAGCGCCGCGTATCGCAACATGGCAGGGCGCGCCCAACAGACTGGTGAGGGCCCGAATGGGGACTCTGGCACACTCGTGTTGGTGAAAAGCCCCAAAGTTCTCAAGTTCCATCGGTGGTAACTTCCTTTACCTTCGCCGTCTCCATCTGTGTCTCAAATTGAGTCAGCTCAAGCGGCGATTGCTTGAGTTGCAGGATGTCTGTTCCTATACGAACTCTTGTTCGCCAGATTCCCTGTGATGACGGTCACATCGAAGTGCGCTGGACGATGGTCCTCTTCTCTTTAGTCACGTTTCTTGGGAAAGAGCAAGTTGTTCAGTCACTGAGCAAAGCTGCGGCAGAGCCTACGATGAATGCGATGGATTGATTGTGTTCGCACGCAAGATCGAGTCGAGAAAACCCTCATGATCCAGGAAGAACCACGGATAAATAAAGAGAGAATGTTGTCGCGTGAATCGCGGGTTTACACGATGGCTGCACTGTGTCTGCTGGCAGGACTTGCTATCGGATATGTCGCTCGCGGAACACCACTTTCTTCTGCGCTGTCGCGGACCGTGAGCGGCGCGACGAAATCATCAGCGCTACCGGGAATCGGATCAACCGCTTTGCCTGCAGCGTCCAGCCCATCGAATGCAATAGCCACGTCCAATAAACCGGCGCATGCATTGACAGGCCGCATGCCTGATATGGCGGAGATGAAGCAGATGGCGGACAAGCAGGCTGCTCCGCTGCTTGCCAGGCTTAAAGCAGAACCGAACAGCGGCTCACTGCTCTCGCAGGTGGGGGCCATCTACCACTCCGATCATCAGTTCAGAGATGCGGCCATCTATTATGGCAAGGCGGTTCAGGTTGATCCGAAGAATGTCGAGCTTCGCAACAAGCTTGCAACAAGCCTGTATCGCAGCGGAGATGTCGATGGAGCGATCAATCAGTTGAATCAGGCCTTGCGCTATGATCCGAAGGATGCGAATTCCCTGTTCAACCTGGGGATCATTCGGCTGCATGGCAAAGACGATGGCCGGGGTGCAGTTGCAGCGTGTCAGCAGTTGTTGAAGTTAAATCCGCAACTGAGCGCCGATCGCAAAACGACGGTGCAAAAGCTGATGGCGGAGGTGTTAACCACGCTCAGCGCTCAAGGTGGAGCGGAAGGAAAAAGCCATGACGGAAACAAGCCATATCCAAACTGAACGCTGGACGAATTTTCGAGCCGTGGCTCTTTCAATTGTGTGCCTGGCGGTAGGTATCGCAGGGGGATGGCTCTGGCGAGGCGGTCAGCAAGCGAAGATCACGCGCTTCGTGCACGCCGCTGATATTGCGACGCCTATGTCGATGGCCGGTTCAATTACGCCCGAGTCGCCGGGTCCCGGACAGTTAAAAGCGATGGCAGATGCGCAGGCGGCGCCGATGGTTTCGCAGCTTCGATCAGATCCTGGCAACCAGGCTCTGCTGGTCAGCGTAGGAAATTTGTATTATGACGCGCAGCAATATTCAACTTCTGTCGAGTACTATGGGCGGGCTTTGAGGATCAATCCCTCGGATGCGGCAGTTCGCACGGACATGGCGACGGCGTACTGGTACATGGGGAAGGCCGATACGGCTATCAGCGAGTTCAATAAAGCTCTCGCCTATGAGCCCACGAAGCCAAACACCTTGTTCAACCTTGGTTTGGTGAAGTGGCACGGGAAGAAAGACGCAGCCGGCGCGATTGCCGACTGGGACAAGCTGCTGGCGAGCAATCCCAACTACGAGGCAAGAGACAAGGTCGAGGCGATGATCGCCGAGGCAAAGAAGGGTCAGGGTTCTGCGGCTCGGTCGAATTAGCTCATCGGTTTTTGGGATTCGGAGTGCGGAGCACTCTCTTGGTGCGGAAATGCAACTCGAGAAAAAAATTCTGCGCGGCCAGAAATCTTGGATCGTATGCGAAAAAGAGCGCCGGCGAAAGGGCCATCTTGAGGGCGATCGTCTCCGCCAGCCGTGGTGATGTAGATGTCGCTGAGGTCGGGACCGGCGAAGGTAAGGCTGGTGACTTTTCGCGCAGGCACGCGAATCCTGCTCTCAATAGCGCCATTAAAATCGAATCGGACGATGCTTGAACCCTCCCAGAGGGCGGACCATAGATGCCCTTCTGCGTCCATGGTGGCTCCGTCAGGCAGCCCTTGCGACTCTTCGATGGTTGCGAAGATGCGGCGATTGGCAATCGATCCATCGGCGGGGTCGTAATCGAAAACATAAATCTCATGAGCGAACGAATCGGTGTAGTAGAAGAGCCGATTGTCGCGCGAAAATGCCATGCCATTGGAGCATCCTACGTCCCTCAGCACGACATGGAGCGAGCCATCCAAATCCAGGCGATAAAGGGAGCCGTGGCCTTCGGGTGAAGACATGGTTCCGCAAAACACTCGACCGGCTGGATCGGCAATCACGTCGTTGAATCGGGAGGCACGTTCGCCGACAATCTCCGGAACAATCTCCTCAAGGACGCCATCGCGATAGAGGGAGATTGTTCCTCGATCCATGAAGAGGAGCAGAGCGCCGTCGAGCTGAATCGTGAATCCGCCAACAGGGCGACCGCGGTAGAAACACTCGTGCTTTCCGTTCGCTGGATCGTAACGGTAAAGCTGACCGGCAGGGATATCGGTCCAGTACAAACGCTGCTCGAGGGGGTGCCAGAGCGGGTTTTCTCCGGTGATGCAGGCGTAGTCGGCGATCAGCTCTGGCTGAGGAGGGTTCTGCTCCGCAAAAGTTTTGTCTGGCATGGTGTGAATCCTCGTGAAACTGCAAGGCGACAGGGTTAGATCGTAAATGGCAGAACGGGCGATGACCCAGGAGATTTAGGTGGACAAAGCTGGCTGACATTTCGCCTTTTGTTCGCTATATTGGTTCTATGAGGAAGGCTCCGACAGCGCAGAAGCAATTCGTAGTTCTCTGCAAAGGATGTCGAAGAGATGTCCCCTGCGGTGTGTCGGAGTACCCTTCCGGACCGGTAGCGGTAAAGTGTTTTCTTTGTGGAGAGCAGCGGTACTATATCCACACCGAGATCGGCCTGGGCTTTCCCCATTATCTTGTCATGAAGAAGGTCCGCAAACGACGGGCAGCCATGAAAACCGATGTCGGCTGAAGTCTGTTCAGTCCCGGAAAACCACGGACAACTGCATGGTTTCGAAAAACCAGCTTCTACTGCCGCTTGTTCTTTACTTGCCGGCAGCGGAGTGAAGCCATTTCTCCATCTGCTCATGGCCAACCAAGCCTGGTTGCTGAAAGACAGTTCGGCCGCCGGATAGCACCACAAAATTGGGGATGCTTTGCACGCGGAATCGCGCCGACAACTGGGGATGAGCCTCGGTGTCGACCTTCAGCACAAGGGCTTTGCCTGCCATGTCTGCGGCGGTTCGGGCGACTTCGGGCGCTGCGCTCCGGCAGGGGCCGCACCACGCAGCCCAGAAATCGACGAGGACCGGCACGGTGGCGTTCTGGACGATCTCGTCGAAGAGCGTTGTGTCAGCCTGTAACGGTTCGGCGAGTGGTGGAAGATCGGCCTTGCACGCGCCGCATCGTCCGCTGTCGCTGAGATGCCTGGCGGAGACCCGGTTTTTCTGTTGGCAATGTGCGCAAGTGCGGATGACTGGCATGAATGACCTCGAATGCTATTTTCGTGTAAGTAGCGGCAAGGGCTCGCGTCGTTGGACTTTGCCCTTGGCGGCGCGCTCATATTGAACTGGCCAGGAAGCAGGCTTATGCAGGGCGTCTGCGGCGTGCAGGGGCCAGTATGGGTTGCGCAATAGCTCGCGAGCTAACAAAACGACATCTGCCTGGCCGGTTCGGATGATCTGATCGGCTTGTTCTGGAGCTGTGATCATGCCGACGGCTCCGGTGGAGATACCCGCTTCTCTACGGATGCGTTCGGCAAAAGCTACCTGGTAGCCTGCGCCTACCGGGATCTGTTGTCGCGGGTCGTTGCCGCCCGAAGAGCAGTCAACCAGGTCGATCCCCTCGTCCTTCATGAGGCGGGCAAACCTGACCGAGTCGTCGACAGAAAGGCCCGGATTCGTAATCGAAGCGTCCATCCAGTCGGTGACGGAGAGGCGCGTCCAGACGGGCAAATCCGACGGAAACGCTTCGCGAACGGCGCGGACTACCTCCAGCGGGAACCTTACCCGGTTTTCGAAGGTTCCGCCGTACTCATCGCTGCGTTGGTTGGAGAGCGGCGAGAGGAATTCGTGCAGCAAATATCCGTGAGCCGCATGAATTTCTACAAGGAGAAAGCCAGCTTCCGCGGCGCGTCTGGCCGCTGCGACAAAATCCACGATGACCTTGTCCATGCCGGCGCGATCGAGTGCTGAAGGGGTCGGGTAAGCATCGGCAAATCGTACTGACGAAGGCGCAACGGTCTGCCAACCCCCTTCACTTTCTGGGATCTCTCTCACCGAAGCTGCCCATGGCAAAGCCATGCTAGCCTTGCGGCCGGCGTGTGCAAGCTGCATTGCAGGGACGGATCCGTGCTCCTTGATGAAAGCGGCCAGGCGGGCGAGGGGAGCGGCGTGGGCGTCTGACCAGATGCCAAGATCGCCGCGCGTGATGCGGCCTTCCGGGCTTACGGCAGCGGCTTCCGTGAAGACTACCCCGGCTCCTCCCACCGCGCGGCTGCCGAGGTGGACAAACTGCCAGTCATTCGATATACCGTCGACATAGCTGTACTGGCACATGGGAGACATGGCGATGCGATTGGGAAAAGTGATGGAACGCTGCGTCAGCGGCGAGAAAAGATGATCAGGATTCACGGCCATACAGATTGGATGTGCTGGACTGTAATAAGGTTCTTGGGACCGGACGGAAGAAACCGCCGCTGTGCCGGTAACCGTCGGAACCAATTTACGAAATACTCATCCAATGGCCATGGCTTCTTCGAATCTTCCCGCGAACCCGGTTGCTCAAATCAACGACGCAGAGACTCAGGCAGTTCGCTTTGGCTTTGAAAATACCTATGCTCGCCTCTCTGAGAGGTTTTTCAAACGAGTGGATCCTACGCCCGTCAGCGCGCCTCAACTGGTTAAAGTTAACCTTCGCTTGGCGCAGAGCCTCGGGCTGGATCCGGCGAGACTGGTGAGTCCGGAAGGGGTCGAGATATTGGCCGGCAATCGAATTGCCGAAGGATCTGAACCGCTGGCCATTGCGTACGCCGGCCATCAATTCGGGCATTTTGCGCCGCAACTCGGCGACGGCAGGGCAAACCTTCTGGGGGAAGTGAAGGGACGGGATGGAGTCCGGTATGACGTTCAACTGAAGGGCTCAGGGCCCACGCCGTATTCCAGGCGAGGTGACGGCCGAGCTGCCCTTGGCCCGGTCCTGCGTGAATACATCGTGAGCGAAGCCATGGCGGCGCTGGGGGTTCCCACCACCCGGGCCTTGGCTGCGGTGACCACCGGCGAACGAGTCTTCCGTGAAACCATTTTGCCGGGAGCGGTGCTGACGCGGGTCGCAGCCAGTCACCTGCGGGTTGGAACATTCCAGTATTTTGCCGCGCAGGGCGACACCGAGGCTTTGCGCGAATTGGCGGATTACGCAATTGCCCGCCATTATCCAGAGGCCGCGATGTCAGGGCAGCCATATCGGGCCTTGCTGAACGGTGTTGTTGGCCGGCACGCGCGCCTTGTGGCGCAATGGCTGCTGCTCGGCTTCATCCATGGCGTGATGAACACGGACAATACGTCGATTTCCGGCGAAACGCTGGATTACGGGCCCTGCGCGTTTCTCGAGGCTTACGATCCTGCGGCCGTCTTCAGCGCCATCGATCAGTCTGGCCGCTACGCGTATGGGAACCAGCCGCGCATCGCCCTTTGGAACCTGGCTCGCCTGGCGGAGGCCCTGCTGCCCCTTCTGCAGCATGAGAGCGGAAGCGAGGAAGGGGCAGTAGCATCTGCCAACGAGGCGCTCGCTGCGTTCGTGACGCAGTTTGAGGATGCGCATGCGGCCGGCCTGCGACGTAAGATCGGCCTATTCAACGAGCAGGACGGCGACCGGGCTCTTGCGCAGAATCTTTTGGACCGCATGGCCGCCAATGGAGCCGATTTCACACTCACTTTTCGCCGGCTTTGCGATGCTGCGAGCAATCAGGGTGCCGACGACGCAGTCAGCCTTCTTTTCGCGGATCCCAGTGCGTATGCTGCGTGGGCGACGGAGTGGCGCCAACGGCTAGAAAAAGAATCGATCTCGCCGGTGGATCGGGCCGTTGTCATGCGAAACGTTAACCCGATCTACATACCGCGCAACCACCTGGTTGAGGCCGCATTGAGCGCTGCCGTTGAACGGGCTGACTTTCAGCCGTTCGAATCTTTATTGATTGTCCTTTCGAAGCCCTATGATGATGAGCCCGGGTTCGAAGACTACGCCATCCCAGCCCGGCCAGAAGAACGCGTCACACAGACGTTTTGTGGAACCTGACCCGAAGCGTCAGTTTACGCGGGACAGCGTTGGCATCGATTGCCGGCAATGCGGAGGCAGTTCGAAGCCATCCGTGACCGGGCGCACATGCACGTTACAGCCATTACGACGATCATCAGTCCACCGTTTTTCTCGCCAACGGCGCGGGGCGAAATGGGGACACATCTGGTCGAAACCGGCCTGAATCGGCGCTGTTTCACTACGAGGTTGCCACCCGACTCGGGAAAGTGATATTCAACTTGATCATGTCCAAATGGTCTAGAAAGCAAGACACTCCACGGATTCGTCTGCTCAATCGCCGCAATTTCTTGAAAGCTGCCGGTTCTGCTGCAATCCTTCCTGCCGTTTTGCCCGCTTTTGGGGCGCAAAGCTCGAAGACTTCTGCCAACAATACGATCAACCTGGGCGTGATCGGCATGGGGTGGCAGGGACCGGGCAATACCGAGGCTTTTCTGGCGCTGCCTGACTGCCAGGTAGTCGCGGCCTGTGACATCGATACGAATCACCTCAAGTCCGCGGTCAAGATGGTGAACGACGCTTACGGGAACGAGGATTGCAAGGGCTATCATGATTTTCGCGAGTTGCTGGCCCGCGAAGATATCGATGCGGTGATGATTGCGGTGCCGGATCACTGGCATGAAATTGTTGCGACAGAAGCCGCGCGCCACAAGAAAGACATCTATGGAGAGAAACCTCTTGCCAAGACGATCGCTGAACAGCAGTCGATTGTTCGCGCCGTCGAGCAGAACGGAATCATCTGGCAGATGGGTTCCTGGCAGCGATCGGTGCCGACGTTTCACAAGGCCGCGGAAATCGTCCGCAACGGCCTGATCGGCACGGTCACGCATGTAGAAGTCGGCCTGCCCGGGACCAACTCGGATTTCGACGATGTAGGCAAGCAGTCGCTGGCAAAGCTGGCGGCGCAGGGCGTGAATGTCCCGAGACTGGAAGAGATTGTGCCGGGGACAAAAGCATGGGATTTATTGGTGACCGAGCCACCTGCCGAATTGGATTACGAGACCTGGATTGGTCCATCCAAGATGGAGCCCTATATCCGGGCGCGTTCGCATAAATCGTGGCGATGGAATTACAACACCGGCGGCGGAGAGTTGCTGGACTGGATTGGGCATCATTGCGATATCGCGCACTGGGGCTTAGGCTTTGATCTTGAGGGCCCGTCGGAAGCGGAAGGAAGCGGCGAACTGCCCCCTGCCAAAGCGGTATGGAACACTGCACCCAAATACCGTTTCGAACTGAAATACCCACGTGGCGTGACCATGACCATTGCAGGCGGTCATCCTGACATCAAAGCTGGGGTCAAGTGGATCGGTACAGAAGGTTGGGTGTGGGTCGACCGTGAAGGCTTTGAAGCTTCGAATCCGGCATGGACGCAGGGAAAACACCTCCCGAGGGAACTTCGCAAGGTGAAGCTTTACACTTCTGCAAGCCATCAGCAAAACTTCCTGGATTGCATCAAGACGCGCCAGGCCACGGTGACGCCGGTGCAAGTGGGACACCACTCGGCGATACCTGGTCATCTCTGCCTGATCTCGATGCTCACTGGGAGAAAAATCCGGTGGGATGCCAAGGAAGAAACGATCCTCGGCGATCCCGAAGCCAGCAAGCTGCTGACCCGCGAATACCGCGGGCCGTGGAAGATGAGCTAGCCAGCATCGAGCAGCAGTATTTGATCGCAGGCGTAGTGATCGACGAAGCTTTGTGAAAGTGTGCCCATCCAACCTGGCATCGACTTCAGAGGAACCGGGGAAACATGACGAATACAGCGGAAACAACGTTGCCAGCCAGTCGCGATGTCGGCCTCGGCGATACGGGTCCCAGGTTTCACTGGGACCATACCTTTGCCTACCTGGTGTTGCGGCTCTGGCTTGGCGTGCGTGCGCTATTCATCGGAATTGAAAAATTTAGTTCTTATAAGTCGGTGGCAGTGCCGCTGATCGATCCGACTACCGGTCAGCCGGATGCCAGTGGCGTGATGGTCAACGTCAACATCAAATCATATGCCCTGGCCAACTACGCGGGCGTCCCCGCTTCGCTGCGCGACAAGTTTGCACATGAGCCATTCGTCCCTAAGTTTGCACTGGTGGCTTTCGACAAGATGCTGGGGCCGGCTTTCATCCTCACCGGCGTCATGCTTCTGATCGGACTGGGCACACGTGTATCGCTTCTCGCGCAAGCCTTGATCTACATTGCGCTGACGGTCGGCTTAGTGCTGATCGACCAGCCCGATGGCGTAGCTTACCTCGGCATCCACATCGGCTTGGTAGCTGCGGCTTTGCTGCTTGCGCAGCACAACAGATTCACGGTTCTGAAGAAATGGTAAATCCCTTCCTGAATCGCAGAGACTTCATTAATACAACCGCGGTTGCGGGTGCGGGCCTGCTGCTAAGCGGGTGCAAGACTGACGCCGGGCAGCAGGCAGTTGCTCACAAGTCTTCGTCGAACACGCTGAACATCGCGTTGGTCGGGTATGGCGAAGAAGGCAAGGTGCTGCTCGAATCCCTTTTGAATATCGAAGGCATCCGGCTCGTCGCGCTTTGCGACATCTGGGAGTACCACCGAAACGAGGGCGCCCGGTATCTGCAGAAGATCGGCAACGAGGTCCGCACCTACGAGAACTACGAGGACATGCTTTCTAAGGAGAAAGACCTGCAGGCAGTCATCATCGCCACGCCGGACTTCTGCCATGCTGAGATGACCAACACCGCGCTCAGAGCCGGTCATCATGTGTACTGCGAAAAGATGATGAGCAACACCATCGAAGGCGCTCGGTCGATGGTGAAGACCATGCGCGAAACCGGGAAGCTGTTGCAGATCGGACACCAGCGGCGCAGCAATCCGCGCTACCTTTTTACCAAAAACCGCCTCTTGCATGAAGCTCAGTTCTGTGGGCGGGTGACGGCAGCGCAGGCGCAATGGAACCGCGCAGTCAAGGAAGACTTTGGCTGGCCAAAGAAATACGAAATGCCGGCAAGCATGCTGGCGAAGTACGGCTATAGAGACATGCACCAGTTCCGGAACTGGCGCTGGTACAAGGGGCTTGGCGGCGGCCCGCTGTCAGATCTGGGCGCGCATCAGATCGATATTTTCAACTGGTGGCTGGGGACGCCGCCGAAGTCTGTCATTGGCAGCGGCGGACTGGACTACTACAAGAACCACGACTGGTATGACAACGCACTTGTCATCTATGAATATCCGCTTGAAAAGGGCGTAGCGCGGGCCTTGTACCAGGTGCAGACAACGACCAGCGCCGGCGGCGGCTACTACGAGATGTTCATGGGCGACGACGGCACCATCAAAATGTCGGAAGACCCTTCGTTGTGCGCGATCTACCGTGAGGCGCGCGCTACGCAGGTGGCCTGGGACGACTTAGTGCAGAAAGGCTACGCCCGCGCCAAGGCTTCTTCGCCTGGCGATGCGGCCAAGGTCGACGTGCGCGAAACCGCCCAATTGGCCGAGTATGAAATCCCCGTGTTTTTCAACAAGCCGCCGCACCAGCCGCACCTGGAGAATTTCTTCAACGCCATCCGCGGCACCGCAAAGCTCAACTGCCCCGGAGACGAGGCATTCAGCAGCGAATATGTGATTCACAAAGCGAACGAAGCCGTCGCGGCGCAAACCAGAGTTGTCATCACCGCCGAGGAAGTGAGAGCCTGA
>CAILBQ010000040.1 GCA_903832475.1 uncultured Acidobacteriota bacterium
GCTTTTCCTTATCCTGGTGAAAGATAGGCCGCCAATCTTCTTTCTTTTTTAAGTCGACAAAGTACTCGGTATTGAAAAAACCGGTCGCATCCGTGCCGTCATCCGGCCGACCTGTCTGGCTGACTACCTGCGTCACCTCGGGAAACGAGGCGAGCACCAGCCGTGCCTTGTTAGTGAATTCAATACTTGCCGTCGGTCCTTCGCTCGGCGCCAATGTTCCGCGCACCCAGATCGAGCCTTCATCCAGATGCGGGAGAAATTCCGACCCGATGGGGCCGCCCACCGTCAGATAAACGGCTACGGCGAACAGAGCCGTGGCAATGCCGACCGTTGTCTTGCTATGCATGATCGCCGAACGCACCGACGTCCGATAGTGCTTGATCAGCCACAGCATGAGCGGGTTATCCCACTCCTTCGCACCCTTGCTGAACAGGAAGCTGGCCAGCACTGGCGCTACCATGACGGCGAACACCAAGGCCCCCAGCAGAGCAAACGTCACCGTCCACGCCATCGGCTTGAAGAGCCGTCCTTCCACCGCCTGCAGCGTGAAGATCGGCAGATAGGAGGTGATGA
Organism: uncultured Acidobacteriota bacterium; assembly: GCA_903832475.1. Classification (GTDB taxonomy): domain Bacteria; phylum Acidobacteriota; class Terriglobia; order Terriglobales; family Acidobacteriaceae; genus Acidicapsa. The sequence goes on from CAILBQ010000040.1 coordinate 574, forward strand.
TGATGCCCCGCGCAAAGAACACCGGCCGTAACACCTCATGCGCCGCATCGCGTATCTTCATGGCCGGCGTGCGCGTGTCGTCCTTGTGCGCCAGATGCCGCACCATGTTCTCAATCATCACCACCGAGCCGTCCACCACCATGCCAAAATCGAGCGCGCCCAGGGATAGCAGGTTGGCGGGAATATGGCTCAGGTCCAGGCAGATCGATGCGAACAACAGCGCAAAGGGAATCGTCAGCGTAACAATGATCGCCCCGCGAATGTTTCCCAGGAAGAGAAACAGAATCACTGAAACTAGGAACACGCCCTCAAGAAGATTGTGTTCTACAGTCTCGACTGTGTACGAGACCAGAACCGAGCGATCCAGGAATGCCTTGATCTGCACCCCCTTGGGCAGGATCTGCTCATTCAGCTCCTTGACCTTCTCGTGAATTCCTTGCAGTACCGGGTCCGAGTCTGAACCCTTCTGCAGCAGCACCACACCTTCGACTGTGTCGTCGTTGTCGACGATCGTGCCGTTGCTCAGATGGGTTGCGCGACCAATCTGACCCAGCCGGATCTTCGGCCCCTGCTCGACAGTCGCAATATCCTTCACTCGAATGGCGGCGCCATTCTGCGTTTTGACCACCGTATTGGCAATGTCCTGCGAACTCGTATACAGTCCCAGCGACTGCACATTGATCTGCTGGGCGCCCTCCTCGATAAAGCTGCCGCCGCCATTGGAATTATTGTTCGCGAGCTGCTGCTCGACCTGCCCGATACTGAGCCCATACTGGATGAGCTTGTCCGGATCCAGCTTGACCTGGTATTCCTTTGTCGGGCCGCCAAAGCTGGCCACATCCACTACGCCTTTGACACTCTTGAACTGCTTTTCCAGCGACCAGTCCTCGAGCGATTTCTTCTCCATCACATCGTAGGAAGGATTCGTGCTCTCCAGTGTGTACCAGTAAATCTGTCCAACCGGGCTCCAGTCGGTGCCCATCTGCGGAATGATCCCGGCCGGCAGACTGACTTGATTGAGCCGCTCCAGCACGTGCTCCCGATTCACATCGCTGGTGGAGTCATCGTCAAAGATCAACATCAGGCTTGAAATGCCGGCCAGCGTGCTCGATCGCAAATGAGTTAAATGCGGAATGCCCGCCATCTGAATTTCGACTGGCACCGTCACCTGCCGCTCGATCTCCTCGGCAGAACGTCCCGGCCATTGCGTGATCACCTGCACGTAATTGTTGGCTACGTCGGGGTATGCTTCGATCGGTAGTCCCTTGAACGCAAGTATTCCCCAGCCCACCAGCAGCAGTGTCCCGCCCAGCACCAGCCACCGACTCTTCAGGGCAAAATCAACAAAGGCGCGAATCATCACTGAGCCCCTTCGGTTTCAAGCGACAGGGCATTCAAGACGACCTGCTGTCCCGGGGCCAAGCCTGAGAGGATTTCCTGCTTGCTGCCCTCGACCGTCGCCCCTGCATGCACTTCTGTCCGCTTGAACTGGTTTGCTCCGGCCGGCACGAAGACCCAGTCGCGGTCGTGCAGATGCAATACCGCCGTTGTCGGCACCACGGCCAGCGACGATTCCCGCTTGCTGGAAAACGTCGCCGTCACAAACATCCCCAGCTTCAGAATCCCGGGGTTGGCCACTTCAATTCTGACCTTCGCCGTGCGCAGCGACGGATCGAGCACCGGACCGATATCGCTGATGCGCCCCGTCAGCACTCTGTCCGGGTACGCGTTCAGATGAATTTGTGCCGTCTCTCCCAGCTTCACCTGGGGCAGGTCGTTCTCATACACGTCGCAGATGATCCAGACCTTCGACAAGTCGGCGATGGTGAATGCCGTCGATGATCCTGAAAGGTTCACCCCCGCCGCGCCGGCCTGCGCCACGTTCTGCGCGATGATCACGCCGGTCACCGGCGCATACACGTTCACCAGGCTGCTGGGATGATTTTTGTCCACACCCAGTGTCTTGAGCTGTTCTTCCGCCGCTGTCAGATCGGCCTTGGCATCCTTCTCGGTATCCTCAGCCTGCTCGAACATGGCCTGCGAAATCGCTCCATGGTCCAGCAATTCCTTGGCTCGCATAAACGCCTTGTTGGCGAGTTGCTCGTCGTTGACTGCTTTCAGGTAGGCGTTGAAGGCGTTGGTGACATCGGTGCTCTGCACCTGGAACAGCAACTGACCCTTCCTGACGTTGTCATCCAGACGAACTTTTATGTCCACCACACGGCCATTGGCCAGCGAGATCACAGGAACCGTCCGCGAGACATCCGGCTGCACGGAGCCGGTTGCCGTCAACTGTGTAGCCGTCTCCATCTTGCCGGCTTCTGTCAGCGCAAACAGTTTGGCCTTGGTCGCGTCCACCGTGACCACGTTCATGTCGCCCACATGCACGACGTTCGCCGGCGGTGGCGCGCCATCGCCTTGTTCCTGCTTCTTGCAGCCGGTGAAGGGAAGCGTCAGCGCCGCCAATCCAAACGCGGTCATCCTCAATGAAGCCAAACGAAAAACCTTGTCAATTCGAAGCCGCATCATGGAATCACCTCGCGTCCAACCGCTTCATTCAGTTGGCTGGCTGCTGTCAAATACGTGCCGATCAATTGCAGGTAGGCTAGTTGCACGGTGCGGTAATCGCTCTGCGCAGTCAGAAAATCCGTCAGCGAAGCTCCGCCATGCTGATACGCAAACGTCACCGTATCCCGCACCCGCGTCGCCTGCTGCACGTACTTGTCTTTGTAGGGTTTGAGCAGTGTAACGTTGCTGCTCACCTGCGCATACGCTGTGTCTACGTCGCTGAACACCTGCGCACGCGCCTGCTCCGTCAACTGCTGCGATTTGTCGATGTCGATGGCGGTTCGCTTTTTCTCGCCCTGGTTCCGGTCGAAGACCCGCAGTGGAATGGTCACGCTCAACCCCAGCGCGTTCTCCGCATTTGGGTTGTTGTACGAGCCGTCATACGTCCACCATGCAGCGAAAGTCGGATCGGTCGAGCCGTTTGCCCACGCCAGCTTGTGTGCTGCCTTGGACTGCTCGATCTGGTCGATGGCTGCTTTCAGATCCGCGCGAGAATCAATCGCCATCTGCCGAATCTGCTCCAGATCCTTCACGTCCGCCGAAAAATCAAACTGCCCATCCACGTCAAACTGTTCCACCGGCGTCCGTTCGTTCAGCAATTGGATGAGCTGAATCTTTGAGGTCCGCAGGTTGACCATAGCTGTCTGCAGCTCTGACTCGTACTGCACCCTCTGCAACTCGATCCGGTCCAGATCCACCTGCGCAATATCGCCTGCCTTGAACCGCTCCCGGCTGATGCCGATGATCTTGTCGTAATACTCCAGATCGTCCTGCGCCAGCTTCAATACCGCCTTGGCCTGGAGCGTCTGCACAAAGGCCGATCGCAGCGTGAATTCCAGCGTGCGGATCAGGTTGTCGTGCAGATCCTTGTTCACCAGCGTGGTGTCTTTCGCCGCTTCCGTGCGCAACTCCCGCTTGTGCTGTCGCTCATGCAGATAGCTGACGTTGGCCTGCTCCTGTACTCCGCTCAGCGGCGTCCAGACACCGTGGTTGGGCGTCAATTGCAATCCGTCAGCTGAACCGGCAAACTGCGGATTGGGCCGCAGGTGCGCCGTAATCTCCATCGCCTGGTATTCGTCCACGCTGAGCTGGTCGGCCTTCAATTGCGGATTGTTTGCCTCGAAGCGCAACTTAACGTGTTCCCAGGTGAGCGCATTCGCATTCTTCGGTGTATTGGCCGCCTGCTGCGCCGAAACCGCCGACGGCGTCTGCGTTCCCAGCGTACCCGCTGCAGTGGGCGCCGCCTGACCATGCGCACGCTGCCCGGACTGCGCTAGACACAGGCTCATCGCTGCATACACTACTGCTGTAAGTCGTTTCATGCTACCCTCGCGGCCCTATGGAGCGGTCGCCTGGTAAGAACGCAATTTGATGAGAAAGATTAGCGAGAAGAGGAATCAGGCAAGCGGCGGAGGACGGCTATAGCGGGGAGCGCCGGTCACCTGCGTTGGCAGCGTCTCGCTGTCGGCGTGCAGATACTCCTGCGGCGCCGTGGGGGGCCATTGTCCCGCGAAATCAAATGCAGGCAGCGTCAGGGCAATCGGCGTCATCGATGGGTGAACGTGATCGCGTTCCGTGGCCCGGCGCAGGCACGAATCCGTTTCCGCGGGATTCTGCGCGGCCACCAGGTCGTCGCTCAACGAGATCACCGGTAACAGCAGCAGCACCACCATGGCAAGCGCCAATACCTGCGCCCCTCGGGATTTCCGGTCAGCCACGCCGCTGCGCAGCCAGAACCAGATCAGGCCCACAGAGCACACGGCCCACGCTAGATTCAGTGCTGATTCCATCGATACGATAAATTCTACCCTACGCCTTCTTACAACAAGGGCTGACTAGGCCTCATTCTGGATGTCTGTCAATAAATAGACGATAGTGAATTCGTAAGGACTCGATAAAACTTGGCAACCGCCTCTAGGATGAAGGTTTTAACAGGGGTCTCCATGCCCCATCCATGCAGTGCCCCGGCCCATGCGGTTCGCCGCAGGACAAAGCAGCTCCGGGGTGGCGCGCGTTGACCCGGCCTGCCCATTGCTCGTATGATGTGTGAGTTGCTGGTGCGTCCCGCTCCCCGCGGTGAGCCCGCTCATTCAACAAGCGTTACGCCTGTTGCCTCGTCGTTCAATGGTAGGACAGCTGACTCTGACTCAGCATATTGGGGTTCGAATCCCTGCGAGGCAACCACACAAACTTCCACGCTGATGAGGTGCTGTTACCTCGCGCTTTGCACTCCGCGACATAGCACTCTCGGAAACGGCTCACCTGGTCGTCCTTCAGCAAGGCGCTGCCTTTGAATCGGAAACAGTGGAAGAGGCCTGCAGAATCACCAAACCTGCTGGCGGCAAAGGTGCCGGCGAGCGGATTTGCTGACCTGAGGCAGCACTCGCATCTGTTTTCTCCTCGTGATATTCACTCTCCGTGTTGACCGCCCAGATATTGTCTTTGGTGGTCACCCCGTTCGCGATGTTTTCGACTGCAGTGATTGCCGTCAGCATGGAATGGTCCTGATTGTTGTACTTGTGCATCCCGTTTCGCCCGACCAGGAAGAGATTTTTCAACCCGTCCGTGTACTCCCGGATCACGTCGAAGCGGTCGTAGGAACCAAAGTACGCAGGGTAGGTCTTAGCCACATGCACCACATGCCAGTCTTCAACGTCTTCCACTTTGAGCATCCCGATCTGCTCCACTTCGCACATCGCCAGCCTGGCCATCTGCTCATCGGGAAGCTTCCAGACCGGGTCTGTCTCGTTGCAGAAGTACTCCAGCCCAAGCCACATCTTGCCCGGTTGCCCTACCAGCCAGGGGCTCCAGTTATTGAAGATCTGCAGCCTGCCCAGCAACACATCCGGCTCCTGGATGTAGATCCAGTTGTCCTTGAGCGGTGAGCCGTCCTTCTCCCGGAGCGCGAGGTGATCGACCAGCAGGCCCACTGTGATGAAGTCGCGGTAGACCAGCCCCTCACTTACCTCGCTCACCTCTGTCGGCGGCGCTGGAACCAGGTCTCTGACCAGGTCGCGAACCGGCATGGTCGAGAAAAAGTAGTCGCCGGTGTATCGAACCCGCTTACCACCATCCTTCAATCCCTCGACGGAAACAATGCGGCCGCCGCCTGGGTCGCTTCCCCCACTGCTTTCCCAGTTCACTCGGTCAACCGACACGCCCAGATGGATTTCGCCGCCGTTCTGTAAGACTCTCTCGGCAGCCTGTTCCCAAAGCTGTCCCGGCCCCAGCTTGGGGTACAGGAACTTTTCAATCAAAGACGTTTCTGTCTCGCGCTGCGCGATGCCGCCTTCCTGGGAATGAAAGACCTTGCGAACAAAGTGGCTGCATACCTTGGCGAGAGACAGGCCTTTGATACGTTGAGCACCCCATTCCGCGCTGATCTCAGAGCAGGGAACTCCCCACACCTTTTCTGTGTAGTCTTTGAAAAAAATGCGGTATAGCTGCATGCCGAACCGGTTAATGAAGAAATCTTCCAGCGACTTCTCCTCGCGCTGCACCACCAGCGCCGAATTGAGGTAGCTCAAGCCTGCAAGCACCGCGCGCACCACCCCCATCTTCCGCAGCGTGTCCATCGAAAGACGGATAGGGTAGTGAAAAAAACGGCGCAGAAAGTAAATGCGGCTGCGTCGCTCCCGCACCAGCATGACCAGGTCTTCCTTGTGCGGATCATGTGTCCCGGCGCTATCGTCCGTCGAGACCGTCCCGGCATTCTCAATCGGGATCATGTCCAGCCACCACTGCATCACCCGGTCCGATTTTGAAAACAGGCGGTGACCGCCGATGTCCATGCGGTTTCCCTTGTAACGCACCGTCCGCGAAATCCCGCCGATCTCATGGCTCGCTTCCAGCACGATGGGCTTGATCTGCGTCTGCCGTTGCAGTTCCACTGCCGCCGTCAAACCTGCTGGACCGGCGCCGATAATGATGGCGATGCCCTGTTTCATGGTGGTCTCCACCCGGACTCGATGCTTCGTTTTCAAGTGAAATTTGCGTTCAGTCTAGCCCTCCGTGAATGCGCTTCGCGATAGCGACAGACGCTCCGGCAAAAGAAAAGCAGGCAGCGTCCCGAATCGGAACGACCTGGCAGCTTCCCAGACCCGGCGTTGGCGGCGTATCCTCGCTTTCGAAGTTTCAAATCACATAAAGATTTGTTCGACCGTCTGATTGAACCCCGGCCTGCTTCTTCCGCGTTTCCCAGACCGTCCGGCCGAACCTGCCCGATCAGGTCCGATTTCAACTGCTTCACTTCAGGAGATAACCCGTGACCCCTACCTCTCGCCCTGTTGGCCGCATCCAGGCCTTCTTCGTCCTCAGCGCGCTGCTTCTTGGTCCTGTTTTTGCCCCCGCCCAGGCTAGCCCTGCTCCCAGCGACCCGGCCACCGAACAGAAGATCAACGACACCCTGAAACAACTCACACTGGAAGAGAAAATCACTCTCCTTTCCGGCTCCAGCATGATGGCCTCCGCGCCCATTGCCCGCCTCGGCATCCCTGCCCTGCGCATGAGTGACGGCCCGGTGGGCGCGCACATCCCGCCGCCCTCGACCGCCTTCGCTGCCGGCATCGGACTGGCCGCCAGCTGGGACCGCGATCTGGCCAACCGAATCGGCATCCAGCTTGGTCGCGACGCCCGCTCTCGCGGCGCCAGCTTCCTCCTCGGACCCGGCGTCAATATCTACCGCGCTCCAATGAATGGCCGCAACTTTGAATATTTTGGTGAAGACCCATTCCTCGCCGCCCAGATCGCGGTCGGCTACATCGACGGCGTGCAAAGCCAGAACGTTTCCGCTACCATCAAGCACTTCGCCGCAAATAACTCGGAATATGCCCGCTTTACCACCAACTCCATCGTGTCGGAGCGCGCCCTCCGCGAAATCTACCTGCCTGCCTTTGAAGCTGCCGTGACCCAGGCTCATACCGGCGCCATCATGGACAGCTACAACTTCATCAACGGCGAGCACGCCACCCAGAACGCTCACCTGAACGTCGAGATCGCCAAGAAAAACTGGGGCTTCGACGGCGTCATGATGTCTGACTGGACCGCGACCCACGACGGCATTGCCGCCGCCAACGCCGGCCTCGATCTCGAAATGCCCTTCGGCTGGTACATGAACGCCGAGACGCTCATCCCCGCCGTCAAGTCCGGCGAAGTCAGCGAATCCACCATTGACGACAAGATCCGCCGCCTGCTGCGCGTAGCCTACCGCTTCGGCTGGCTCGACGCCTCAGGCACCTACCACGACCCCCTCGATCCCAGCATCCCCCGCTACAACCAGCAAGGCCGCCAGGCGGCGCTCGACGGAGCCCTCGAAGGCGCCACCCTCCTCAAAAACGACCACAACCTCCTGCCTCTTGATCCCGCCATCTTTAGCGGCGACCACCCCAAGACCATCGCCGTCATCGGCCCTGATGCCTTCCCCGGCAGCCCCACCGCCGGTGGCAGCGGACTCGTCCCAACCTTCGGTGATGTCAGCGTTCTCAAGGGAATCAGCGACCGCCTCGGCCTCAAAGGCAACGTCACCTACGATCGCGGAATCTCCAAGATCAGCGTCATGGCTCTCCAGACCGGCTTCACTTCCGCCGCCGACTCACCCATGACCGGCGTTACCGTCGACACCTTCGACAATGACCACTTCACCGGCAAACCCGTCTCCACCCGCCATGAACAAGCCATCAACAGCGGCGAAGCAACCCTCGCGAACCCCGACTTCATGGAGCTGTTCAGCATCATCGATTCCGCCACCATGAAAGCCGTCATGAATATGTCAGGGCCGCCCCACTTCCAACGCTGGACCGGCTACTACCACGCTAAGTCCGCCGGCAGCCATCTGGTCTTCGTCGAAAACCAAGCCAAATTCGTGCTCAAAATCGACGACAAGGCAGTCATCGACCACTCCGACCTGCCCCGCTACGCCGTCTCCCAGGCCACAATCGAGCTCTCTGCGGGTCCCCACAAAGTCGTCCTCGAAGAGCTTTCCTCACCTCAATTCGGATCCGGCGTCACGCGCGTCGGCATCGCCAAAGAGGGAACTCTCGTCCATCCCGCCGCCCTGGAACTCGCCAAGCGGGCTGACGTCGTCGTGATTGCCGTCGGTTTCGACGCCGAATCCGAATCCGAAGGCCAGGACCGCGAATTCCAGCTCCCCCCCGGCCAGGACGAGCTCATCCAGCAGATCGCCGCCGTCAATCCCAACGTCATCGTCACCGACACCGCCGGCGGCTCCATCGACACCTCGCGCTGGCTCGGCAAAGTTGCAGCCTTCCTCCCCACCTGGTACTCCGGCGAAGAAGGCGGCACAGCCCTCGCCAAGCTTCTCTTCGGCGATGCCACTCCCGGCGGACGCCTGCCCATTTCCTGGGAATCGAAACTCACCGACAACCCCTCCTACGCCTATTACTACCCCGCTTCCGGCCCCGACTTCAAAGCCGAAATCGTTCGCTACAAGGACGACATCTTCGTCGGCTACCGTGGCTACGAAAAATCCCACACTAAGCCGCTTTTCCCCTTCGGCTACGGCCTGAGCTACACCACCTTCAAATACACCAACCTCACCGTCGCCCCTGTCGAGCCCAGCACACCCATCGTGAGCGCCGGCCTGCCCTTCACCAGTGAAGTCCCCATGCCCCTCTACACCGTTAGCTTCGACGTCACCAACACCGGCCAGCGCCCCGGCGCCGACGTCGCCCAGCTCTACATCTCCGAAGCCAGCCCCAAAATCGAGCGTCCCGCCCAGGAGCTCAAAGGCTTCTCCCGCGTCCAACTCGCTCCTGGCGAAACCAAGCACGTCACTATCCCACTCAACGCCCGCTCCTTCGCCTGGTTCGACGAAAAGTCCAAGGCCTGGCACGCCGACGCCGGCGACTTCGCTATCCACATCAGCCGCTCCTCCGCCGACCCTCAGCTAGAAGGCAAAATCACCCTGGCTCAGCCCATTCAACTGCCCCTGAAGTAACCGGCCGCCCCTTCCTGCGCAAATCATTGCCGGGAAGGGGCATCGCCCGCTAACTCGACTTGCGCAGCGAGTCAGCGCAAGGCTAACTTCGTTCCCACGAAATTTAGTACGAAATACAAAGCATGCATCTTGGGCGCGACAAAAATGTCATGTACAGATCATGAACACAGATCGTGTCCTTTCTCTGAATTTTCTTGCTCCTCACCACCGCGATATGCTGCACTACCAACGACTCACACAAACGAATCAAGATCGTCCTGATGGCATTTCTCTACCGCAGTTCCGGATACTGTTCCATCGTGTATGACGTTTTTCGAAAGAATGGAAAGCGAAATCAAGAGTGCTCAGTTGATTCTTCAAGAGAATCAACATTCGCGACCTTCCGAGAGTTCGCAGTATTTCGGAAAAGGCTTTAACTCACCCTGTCTCACTCCCCAGAAAGGTCTTTTCCTACATGACCCCCGGTAAAGTGTCCCGTCTTCTCCTCATCCTGGCCTGTGCGATCGTCACTCTTCATCCTGGCAGCTCTGCTTTTGCCCAGCAATCCACGCGTTCCACGCCTCGCACGGTCGAGGCCCGCATCGTGGAAGCAATCGATGAGACCCGCCTCACCACGCTTAAGGGCAACACCCGGCCTGAGGCACGTGCGGAACACGATCGCGGTCGCGTCTCCCCCAATCTGCCCATGGGCGACCTGGTGCTCGTCCTGCGCCGCAGTCCGGAACAGCAGGCCGCCTTTGAATCCCTGCTGACGGCTCTTCAGGATCCTTCCTCACCTCAGTTCCATCACTGGCTCACTCCCGACCAGATCGGCCAGAAATACGGCCCAGCCGCCTCGGACATCGCCACCATCAGCCAATACCTGCAAAATCACGGCTTCCACGTAGATGAGGTGTCCAGAGATCACCTTGCCATCACTTTCGGTGGTAGCGCCGGCCAGGTCGAGGCAGCCTTCCATACTGAGATCCACAATCTTCAAGTCAACGGTCAGGCCCACATCGCCAACATGACTGACCCCAAGATTCCTGAGGCACTGACACCCGTGGTCGTCGGCGTCAAGGCGCTGCATAACTTCTTCCCGCGCCCGCAGCACAAGGTCGGCAGCATCGTCCGCCGCAACTCCAACGGTACCTGGGAACGCATCAGCGCCCCCGCGGTGGATGCAAAAGCAGAAACGAAGTCCGCTCCCGCGCCCGCCAGTGCCAGGCATCTGGAAAGCCCTGATTTTGACGGCGGACCTTCTGGAGGCAGCGAAATCGAAGACATCTCTCCCTACGACTTCGCCACCATCTATAACGTCCTGCCTCTCTGGACCGCATCCACCCCCATCGACGGCACCGGCCAGACAATCGCCATTGCCGGTACCAGCAAGATCATCGCTTCAGACGTAACCACTTTCCGCAGCGCCTTTGGCCTGCCCACCATCGCCGGCCTGACCCAGGTCGTCGCCAACGGCAGCGATCCTGGCGTCTGCACCGGCAACAGCGGGGCCTGCACCGCCGATGATGAATACGAAAATACCCTCGATGTCGAATGGTCCAGCGCCGTCGCCAAGGGCGCGAGCGTGGTCCTCGTCGTCTCCGGGTCAACCACCCCGTCAACAGATACCGTCTATTCGTCCGCGTCCTACATCATCAACCACAATGTCGCGTCCATCATGAGCGTCAGTTACGGCGAGTGCGAACTTGGCCTCGGCGCCAGTGGCAACACCTCCTATAACAACCTCTGGAGCACCGCCTACGCGGCTGGCATCGCGGTCTTCGTCTCCAGCGGCGACCAGGGCTCGGCTGTTTGCGACGCAGGCGGCAGTTCCCAGCAAGGCACCCCTTATGGCGCCCAGTACGGTCTCTCTGTGAGCGGACTTTCTTCCACCCCCTACAACACTGCCGTGGGCGGCACAGATTTCGCCTGGGGATGGGATACCAACGGCCAGACCACCTACTGGAACTCCACCAGCGACGCCCACCTGGCAAATGCCAAGGGCTATATCCCGGAATTTCCCTGGAATTCTACTTGCTCCAATCCGCTCTTCGTCGCTGCCGTCAACAAGGCCAACAGCAGCAATTACACCGCCTCCGACATCTGCGAATTCTCCGCCGACGGCCAGCTCTCTAACGCTACCTCGTTGGTAGATACGGTAGGCGGCAGCGGCGGCGCCAGCAATTGCATCGACGGCGATGGCTCCACACTTGCCTCATGCACCAAGGGCTATGCCAAGCCCGCATGGCAGGCCGGTGTCTCCGGCATCCCCGCCGATGGAGTTCGTGACGTCCCCGACATCTCCCTCTTCGCCGCCAACGGATTCTCCGGCAGCGCCTATATCGTTTGCGTCACCGATGGCAGCGGCAACTCCTGCTCCTACACCGCGGGCAGCGAGCCCGTTGGGCAGGAAGTAGGAGGAACCTCCGTCTCCTCTCCCGCCATGGCCGGCATCATGGCTCTCATCAATCAAAAAGCCAAGTCCGTGCAAGGCAATCCCAACGTCGAGCTCTACAACCTGGCCTCCAAAGAGACATACAGCGGCTGCGTCAGCAACAACGTTCCTCTCACCGGCTCCGCCTGCATCTTCAACGACATCACAACCGGTACCATCGCCATGCCCTGTGACGCCGGCTCGCCTGACTGCACCGTAACTGGCCAGACGACTGTCGATAACTATGGCATCCTGAACGGTTGGAGCTCCACTGCGGGCTACGACCTTGCCACCGGCCTGGGCTCCTTGAACGTGGCCAACCTGGTCAACACCTACGCCGCGACGGCCGGCCCCACCGCTTCGCTGTCACCCACATCCCTCAGCTTCCCGTCGACGGCTGTTGGCTCGACAGCCGCTACCCAGACCGTCACCCTCTCAAACACCGGCACCTCCGACCTCACCGGCATTGCCATCACCATCTCCGGCACGGATGCCAGCTCCTTCAAGGAAACTGACACCTGCGGCACTGACCTGGGAGCGGCTTCCTCCTGCGTCATCACAGTTACCTTCAAGCCCGCCGTCGCCGGAGCCTCCCTGACAGCGACCCTGAGCATCGCCGACAATGCCACCGGCTCGCCTCAGACCGTCGCTTTGACCGGCTCCACGCCCGTACCGGCTGTCACCCTCTCGCCCACCTCGCTCACCTTCGCGAGCACGCTTGAAGGCGTCGCCGCAACGCCACAGGTCATCACGGTCACCAATTCTGGCGGTGCTGCTCTTACCATCACCGGCGTCACCATCGGTGGAACCAATCCCACGTCTTTCTCTGAAACCAACACCTGCTCGGGCGTTGCGGCCAGCGCCACGTGCGCCATCACCGTCACGTTCAAACCCGCGGCAACCGGAGCTCTTTCGGCCACTCTCAGCATCGCCGACAACGCCTCCAATACGCCGCAGACCGTTACCCTCAGCGGAACCGGAACGGCTCCCGCGCCCGTTGTCACCCTAACGCCAGCTTCGCTGACATTCTCAGCGACTGACGTCGGCGTAACCTCTGCCGCCCAGACCGTTACGGTTAAAAACACCGGCAACGCCAGCCTTACCGTCTCGGGAGTCACCATCTCCGGAGCCGCGGCCTCCAGCTACTCCGAAACCAACACTTGCACCACCGTGGCGGCAAACGCAATTTGCACCGTCTCCGTTACCTTTAAACCCACGGCGGGAGGCGCATTGGCCGCCGTCTTGAACATCGCCGACAACGCCACCGGCTCTCCTCAGACCGTCGCCTTGACCGGTACCGGAACGGTGGTCGCTCCCGTCGTGGCCCTGACGCCCACCTCGCTAACCTTCCCCTCCACCACCGTCGGAATCGCGTCTGTGGCGCAGGTCATTACCGTCAAAAACACCGGCAACGCAACGCTAACCATTTCCAGCGTCACCGTCGGCGGAACCAATGCATCTTCCTTCGCCAAAACCAGCACCTGCGCCAGCGTTGCGGCGAACGCCTCCTGCACAATTTCCGTTACCTTCACCCCTACCACCTTCGGAACGCTCAAAGGATCGGTCAGTATCACCGATAATGCCTCCGGCAGTCCGCAAGCTATCGCCCTCACCGGCGTCGGCATTGAAGCCGGCACGTACTCCCTGAGCGCAAGTGCGGTTTCCTTCTCTGCTGGATCGAATGGCTCATCAACCATTACCGCCACCGGCTCCGGCGGCTACTCCGGCATCGTCACCCTCGGCCCTTGCACCCTGACCACCTCACCAAGCGGAGCTGTCAACGCTCCCGCCTGCACCATCGGAACTTCACCCATCACCGTCCCCAAGAACGGCACCGGAACCGGCACCGTTAACTTCACCAGCAGCGCGCCCGGCTCGGCCTTCCGCAAGCAGAACGCGTCGCTCGATTCGTTGCGCATCTTCGGCGAAGGCGCCATCACCATCGCCGGCCTTCTCATCCTGGCCCTCCCGGCTCGGCGGCGTGCCTGGCGCTCCATGCTCAACCGCACACTCGGCGTGCTCATTCTGACGTCGGCGATCGGCCTGCTCTCCAGCTGCGGAGGCGGATCCAGCAAGACCTACATCGCGACCGTCAGCCCCACTAGCCTGACCTTCGCCAGCACCAACGTCGGATCGACAGCCGCAACCCAGACCGTCACGCTATCCAATACCGGGACTGGCGCTCTCAGCTTCAGCAGCGCCACTATCGGGGGCACCAACGCCAGTTCCTTCACCCAGACCAACACCTGCGCTTCCTCACTGGCGGCTAGCGCCTCCTGCACCATCACGGTGAGCTTCTCGCCTACCCAAACCGGCGCTCTCTCGGGAACGCTGACCGTCACCGACGGAGCCACCACCGGCTCACCCCAGACCGTCGCTCTCACTGGAACCGGAGCCTCGGCTGGAACGACGGCGGGTGTCTACACCTACACCGTCACCGGGACCGATGCCGCAGGAGTGAAGCAAACCGCCACCATCACCGTGACTGTCAGCTAAGTCGCGAAATTCGCATCATCAGCGCGCCAGCAAAACGGGGTCTTCTCTCAGGAGGAGACCCCGTTTTGCATGCCGTATACAAATGTATATGGCAGATCGGTCGCCCCAGCACAAA
>CAILBQ010000041.1 GCA_903832475.1 uncultured Acidobacteriota bacterium
CGACTGCAATGGTCGTTGCGCGTTGAGCGGGCCCACTGCAGAGCAGAGGGTCCGGGCGCGCCATTGCAAACACAGCGCATCAGCAGGGGCTACGCTGCACAATATGGAGGTTCCGCGCAGCCCCTGCTGACCCTGGCGTGTGACATTTCTATCTGGCGGAATTTGTGTCTTCTCTAAGAGCCCGTCTTCAAAAGTAGTTGAGTGATATCAGGTAGTTGCACTTGACGTGCTGCTGCATTGTTGATTCTGGGGTTTCGCCAAAAACTTTCAGGATTCAACAATGTGGACCGATATCACTCGGCGGCAGCATAGCCGGGCTGGGTTGCGTTATCCAAGCGATTTGCGTGATGCGGAATGGTCTTTGATCGAACCCCTGTTTCCGCCGGCGAAATGTGGCGGTCGGCCGCGCGCTACGGATTTGCGCGAGGTTTTGAACGCGATCCTGTATCTGGCCACAAGTGGCTGCCAATGGCGGATGTTGCCCAAGGACTTTCCTCCCCTCTCGACGGTGCAACGCTACTTCTATGCGTGGCGCAACAACGGCCTGCTCTCCACCATCAACCATCTTTTGGTCATGACCGCACGCGAGCAGGCGGGGCGCGAGGCGAGCCCGAGCGCAGGCGTGATCGACAGTCAGTCGGTCAAAACCACGGAAAGCGGCGGGATCTGCGGGTATGACGCAGGCAAGAAAGTGAAGGGACGCAAACGGCACATTGTCACCGACACCTGCGGGTTCCTGATCTTCATCCTGGTTCATGCCGCTGATATTCAGGACCGCGACGGCGCCGTTGACGTGCTCAAGGCGATCCGCAACCGCTTCCCATGGCTGCGCCACGTCTTTGCCGATGGCGGCTATGCCGGAGACAAGCTCAGAGACGCGCTCCAAAGCCACGGTGACTGGACGCTAGAAATCATCAAGCGCTCCGATAAGGCAAAAGGCTTCGAGGTCTTGCCTCGGCGTTGGGTGGTCGAACGTACCTTCGCATGGCTTGGCCGCTGCCGACGTCTCGCAAAGGATTGGGAGCAGTCCGTCGAAAGCTCCACCGCCTGGGCTACCATCGCATCAATCCGAATGGTAACCCGCCGAATTGCAAGGCTTTCTGACGGTTAAGGTGACTTTTGAGTCAGACTCTTAGATCGAACACCTCTGCGCCTTTGGCGATTTCGGTGCCGAACGGCGTATAGCCGCGCGCTCCGCCCTGGCCGGGGGTGTGCCAGCGCCGCTTTTCCGTGTCGGGCAGCGCAAAGAACCGGGCGGTCAGATCCCAGGCCCGTGCAATTAGTTCGGCATCGATGCCGTGATCGGACACCATCGCAAATCCGAACCGGCCAAAGCTGTCGGCAAGCGCGGCGGGCAGGCCGGATGCATCGGCGGCAAGAGAGATGACGGGAAGGCTTGGCAGAACCGACGTTTCAGGCGACATGCGGCAAATCCAGTGTCCTGTAGTGTGTGGAGCAATATGACTCTCTTGGCCAATCCCGACGTAACCGGCAAGCAGCTCTGGCTGATGAAATCGGAACCCGATGTCTACAGCTATGACGACCTGATCGCCGAAGGCGAGGGGACGTGGGACGGAGTGCGCAACCATCTGGCCGCGCGCAACCTGCGTACCATGCGCGAAGGCGATCTCGCGTTCTTTTACCATTCCAATATCGGCAAGCAAATCGTCGGGGTGGCCACGATATCGGTGCCGGGGCTGACCGATCCGTCCGA
>CAILBQ010000042.1 GCA_903832475.1 uncultured Acidobacteriota bacterium
CTCAGGAGGTTCCACAGCGACGGCCACCGTCCTGCCCGCGATTGCGGAAGCCACCGACAACGCCATGAAGGTGGCGATCAGCTCTGCCATTGCAGCCGGAAGTTCACCATTCGCCGGCAAAACCCCCGACTCGCTCAAATTCTCTGAAGGCAAGATTCACATCAAAACGCAGCCCGCTTCGACGGGCATTGACTATGCGCAACTACTGAAGGCCGCATCGGTCGCCGCAGCCAGCGGGGAAGGCAATTCAGGCTCGCTCGGCTCCGATCCCAAGGCAAAGCAATACTCCGCTCACTCCTTCGGAGCGCAATTCGTTGAAGTCGAATACGATCCCGGCATCGCGCGTCTGAGGGTAAGCCGCGTGGTGTCTGTGATCGATGGCGGCCGCATCATCAACAAGAAAACAGCTACCAACCAGATCCTGGGAGCGGTGGTGATGGGCGTCGGGATGGGTATGCTCGAAGAGGCCATCTACGATCAGCGCGACGGTCACTGCATCAACGACAACTACGCCGATTACCTCGTTCCTACCCACGCCGACAGCCCCAAAATCGATGTCATCTTCCTTGACCATCCCGACACAGTGCTTGGGGAATACGGCGCCCGCGGCATCGGAGAGATCGGACTGGCCGGCGTCGCCCCAGCCATGACGGCGGCGGTCTATCACGCCACCGGCATCCGCGTTCGCGAACTTCCCATCAAGATAGAAGACTTGCTCAACTCCAGCGTCACCACCTGAAGCCTGTCCTCTGAGAAGCCGGCGCAAATCAACCCCATCGCATTCGCGGCACGGACAACGGCACAAGCCGTTTTTCCGTGCCTGCCCGTGCTTCCGCTGAGGGTTTTTGTGCACGCTCCACGCATACCTGTGTGGAGCGTCCCGAAAAACCATGATCACTTTGATCTTTGCCATCCTGATGATTGTCAGCTCCTGGTACAGCTGGCGCCGTAACCCCATGTACTCTCGCCGTCGCACGCTGCACTGGATGCTGGCCATCGGCTTGTCTATTGCCGCGGCGATAGGTCTCTTCGGCGCCGTCATCCAACTCACGCAAAACCGCTCGCAGGCGGTGCAGTTTACGGCCATATTCAGCTCCATTTTTGTGGCGACCATTGGACTCATCGGCATCATTATCAAAGTTTCAACACCGGCTACCTCACCGTTGCCCCCAAACACGCGCCTGCTTACGCTGCACCGCCGTCGCCTGCTTCCCTGGCTCAGGGCGGCCGCCGAAACGACTCTGATCCTCGGCGTGATCTCCTTGCTGCCTTATGCCATGCCCGGCAAGGTGGCCGACGTACTGCAGTTCATTGCGCTTTTTCTGGGCGCGTGGGTTGTTGGTCTGGGAGGCATCATGCTGGCTGCCGGATACTTTGGCGGCTTGACATTGGATCGCATGCTGACGGCCGCAGAAGCCAACGCCTGGGTGCACTGGACCTACACCGCCGCGGAATGGGCGGCCTGGGTCGATGTGCAGATTTCGCAGAACCCCGCTCCCCCCAACCGCTACAACAAAAAGGACGGGATCGCGGTGGTGGCCATTTCGGTGCCCTTTGCCGTTGGCACCTATATCGCGGAGGGTGCCTCGATCAGGCCGGCGCTTCTATCCCTGGTCGCAGCCGTCCTATTCGCGACGGGTCTCATCGTACTGCTGCATCGGTCGGCGCAAAAGGGCCCGGCACGGCTGCGCCGCCAGCTGGCCGGGGCGCCCCTCGAAAGCTACATCGGTCCAGACGGTCTGTTCGCCAACGGTGTCTACAATCCATGGCTGACCACGGGTGTATTTCTCATCGAAGCATCTGTGCAGAGCCCTTCGGATGGATCACGACCCAATGGCCTTCTCTTTCGCTTTGAGAAGGTTAACCCCGGCGCCGATGCGACCATTGTCAACCAGGCGGTTCTCATCCCCGGCGCGACCGACCCCGAGGCTCTCACACCGCTGCTCAACCGGCTCCAGCGTGAGCTGAACTCCGTGGCCAAAACGGCGCGCGTACGGCTCGCCTGGAACGAGGTCAAACCGGCTTCGAGCCATTCCCAGAGCTGAAGCCAAGCGGAGCTTAAGGAAAATAACGAGGCGAATGGCTTGTTTGCCATTCGCCCCGTTTGCTGCCCGCTTTACTGACCTGCCGGATGATCTACTGCTCGCAGACTATTTCTGCGTCCCATCGCCATTCACCACCTGCTGGCGCGTCCAGTTGCCCTGCAGGTAGCCATTGGGGTTCGCATTCGGATCGTTGGTCTGGTAGCCGGTCTTCCCAGTCGAATCCACCCACGTATACGAATACGCGCTGGAGACCTTGTTCACCTGGCCCGAACTAGGATCACGCACCGTCTGCTGATCGAGCGCATAGTCGACCACGTTCGAAGCCGCCGTCGATCGCGCGTTCATGGCCTGCTGTGTCCGGTTCATCGACATATCGGTGCCGCGCTGCATCGAAGCCATGAATGCCTCGTGGGTGCGCTGCCGCGCCGCCTGGCTCTGCATGAACTGCTCATGACTCGCGGCCGATTGCGCCTGGTACTGCGCCCCGCGCGCTCGAATGGCCTGAATATTCTGCGCTGTCTGGCGGTTGTTTTCATCGATCCACGCCTGGTTCCAATCCTGCCGCTTCATAGCTCCTGCGGGCTCCAGCATCTTGACCATGGCCGCGTACTGGGTCTCCTGCGCATGCACAAAACGCACGTCCGCATTGCAGCTATGTGACTCTGTCACGGGCATGTTCCCAATCTGCTTCGACCGGTTCCCGCTGCAATAAATGCTCACCGCGATCTGGCCCTTCATCATGAAGCTGCCGTTGTTGAACTTCACCAGGATCCGGTCTACATCCGAAAACTCGGTGGGCGGATTCATCCCCGCCGCCCGGTAGCGTGCCGCATTGGCCGCCGCAGAATCGGCAGATGCCTTTTTCATTTTCGTCATGAACTCCGCCGGCAACGGATCGTCCGCCACATACTCCGTCTTCAGCATGACAGCGACATATTTCGCAAATTCCTTCGCGCTCATCTCGCGCTTGAGATCTAGACAATCCTTGCCGCCCACGCCAGGCCCGTTTCCCCAGCTCCAATCCATTCTTGGCAAACGCTCTAGCACCGTCAGCCCATCGGGACTGGTCGCCCGGAAGACCGGAGACGGAACCGGCGTGCAAGTCGTCCCCTGCATCAGTCGTCCTGCAAAATGCCACTTCGTCGGCACCATCACGTCGAAGGCCGTCATGTTCAGCACCGGGTCGCTGATCGTTTCTCGACGCATTCCCGCGGGTACAGTCGCCTGGCCCCATCCGGTCGCGGCAAGCATCCCCGCCGCCAGCACAACAGTCGTCGCGTTCCGAAGACTCATAATCAACCCCCTCCCGGGCGTTATCGACCCAATCGTTGCTACTCGCATCGCACTCTCCTCTGCAAGCACATTCGGCTTACATCTCAAACCGCGCAATACCGCGAAATTTCCCCTCACAGTGCGGCCGCTTGGTAGCAATCTTCTTGACATGGCTAACTCCCACCCCTACCCTGATCTCCCAATCCAAGCATGAAGAACGAGGTATCGCATGAATGACACGAACTCTCTCCACGTCCTGCACCACCTCAACGTCGCCGCCTTGTTCATGTCGGCGATCATGATCTGGGTCCTCGGCGCCCTTTGGTATTCACCCGCACTTTTTGCCAAGCCCTGGATGAAGGCCCTCGGTATCGCTCCCAAACCCGGAGATGCGAAGTCTGGCCTGGCGCTGGGCATGATTGCTTCTTTCGCCGGCGATGTCCTACTTTCTTTCGTCCTTTGGCACATGATCGCCTGGTCCGGATCATCCTCTTGGGGACTCGGCGCATTCGTAGGATTTCTTTGCTGGCTGGGCTTTTTCGCCGCTACCCAACTTCCTCAAGGGATTTACGAGAAGCGTCCGTCCTCGCTCTTCCTCATCAACGCGGGCTATTGGCTGGTCAGCCTGATGGCCGCCGGTGCGTTGCTTGCCGCCTGGAAATAGGCGGTTCGTTTCTGCTAGTAGATCTAGCCACCTGCTTCAAGAACACCGCGTCCTGTAACACTACGATCACCTCTGTTCCATGCCGTGGCGCTACCATGATGGAGCGCCGGCGCGACAACGTTCCCGCGCAGGAGCCACCCCCATGAGCCCAAGCAAAAGTTTTTTGACTGGAGCAGGCGTCGGCAATCGCCGCAACCGCATCCTTCCTCAGACCACCGCTCCCACCGCATCGCAGATCCACCATCAGACCAAGACACAGAAGAAGGCCAGGATCCATGGACCGATCCCGGTGCAGGCCTCCTTCTCGCTGCCGACGTACCCGTTCCAGCCTCTGCCTACCCCAACCGGCCCATCCCCGTATAGGTATGACCTGTCCCAGTTCCTGACTGCTGAAGACATAGCGGCTATCCAGGCGGCAGGCTCCATGACCTTCCACACTGTAGGCGATACCGGCGACTATCGCGGCACTCAGCAGGATTTCGTTGCCGGCATGATGACCGCCGATGCCAACAGCCTGCCGGCGACCGCCCCGATTGCCTTCTACTATCACCTCGGAGACGTCATCTACTTCGCCGGCGACATCGACAAATACGGCGCGAACTTCTACGCTACCTACCAGAGTTACCCAGCCTTCATCGTCGCCATTCCGGGCAATCACGACTGCCAGCCGGACGATCCGCAGGACGGCCCGGTGGACCCCAACAAGGTCCCCTTCGATGGCTTCGTGCAGAATTTTATGTCTACCACTCCGGAGACTCCAGGCTCGCTGATGACCGGCGCCGCCCGTACCCAGATGGACCAGCCCAACGTCTACTGGACCTTCACCACCCCGTTGGCCACCATCATCGGCCTCTGCTCGAACGTGGGCGAGACCGAAGCAGAAATCCACGCCGACCAGCAGGCTTGGTTCGTCAGCGAACTGCAGGCGGCCGATCCCACCAAGGCGCTCATCGTCACCATCCACCACCCACCCTTCTCCGGCGATGTGGATCACTCCGGATCCTCTGAGGCCGAGACCATCCTCAGCGCGAGCTTCCAGTCCGCAGGCCGCTACCCGGACATCGTTCTGTCGGGCCACGTGCACAACTATCAGCGCTTCACCAACGTCGTCACCGATGCCAGCGGAAACACTCGCCAAATCCCCTTCATCGTAGCCGGCGCCGGCGGCTATACCAACCTGGGAAAACTGCACAAAGTCGGCGGCCAATACCCCACCACGCCGCTCCAGATCGATACCGATCTCACCCTTGAGACCTACGATCAGGACGACTTCGGCTTCCTCCGCCTGACCGTCAGCCCAACCCAGATCACGGGCACATATCTGGCTGCCCCCTTCTCGACCACAGCCACTCCGCAAGGGCAGGTCCAGGACACCTTCACCGTCGATCTGACCGCACACACCGTCACCACCAACTCCTGAAAACAGTTCCATCCCAATAGGAGGCGAGGCGAGGGCAGCCCTGCTGTCCTCCAGCCTCTCGAGTGACTCATTCACGGACGCTCTGGATGACCGTGTCCTGCATCACAGGTTTTTCAGTTTTCGCAGTGTTAGAGTCGGCCTCAACCCCGTTCCACCAAGCTGGCTGCCCGGCAGCAGGGAGAGGCCCGCAATTGGCCCGCGTCGCCTGTGTTTTTTCCGTAGAAACGTACAGAACCGTCGACCGTCCACTCCTGACCTGGGGCAAGACTCCTTTTGGCCTGAGCATCATTACCGCCTGCCTCGAAGCGGCCGGTCATGAGGTTCGCTGCTGGGTGATCTGTCCGGCCACCCAGTTGGATCGCATCGCCGCCGAGATGCTCGTAGACTTCCGCTGCGACCTCGTAGCTGCCTCTGCGGTCACCACGCAATTTCCTTTGATCAGCCGTCTTTGCCAGCAGCTGAAGGACCTAAACCCGCGTACCCCCGTCATCGTCGGCGGCGCCCACCCCAGCCTCAACCCCGACATCACCATCGCTCATCCAGCCATCGACGCCATCTGCATCGGTGAAGGAGAAGACGCCGCGATCTCCTACGCAAACGCGCTCGACGCCGGTGAACAGCCATGCCAGATTCCCGGCATGTGGATCAAGATGCTCCGCGGCGTGGAACATCGAAGCACTGCGCCTCTGCCTATCCTGGACTCAAATTCAACCGTCTCCGGCCCAGCAGCCGCATACGATATCGATCGCTCCCCCCTCGCCCCGTTCAAGAGCAATCTTGACGAGCTGCCCATGATCAACCTGCTCCATTGGGAACGCTGGGTCGACGAGACGGACCGCACCTTCCGCGTCGTTATCGGGCGTGGCTGTCCCTTCGGCTGCACGTATTGCTCCAACCACGCCCTGCGCGATCTCACCGAAGGCAAGTATGTCCGCTTCCGTTCTCCCGATAATATCGTTCGAGAAATCGATTGGATCGTCGAACACTTCCCTGAGATCAATGATCTATATCTCGAAATCGAAACCATCGGAGCATCTCCTTTCTTTGCCATACAACTCTGCGAGCGGCTGGCCAGATTCAATGCTGAGCGAGCCAGACCTCTCCGATTTCGCGCCAATCTTGCAGTCACCGCCCAGCTAGTGCGCCACTCCAAGGACCTGCACGACATGCTAGCCGCGTTCCAGCGAGCCAACCTGCTGGCGCTGAACGTAGGGCTGGAATCCGGCTCGGAGCGCATACGCAAAGAGATTCTCAATCGCCCTGTCTATTCCAATCAGGACCTGATCAGCTTTTGCCGCACCGCGCGCGAATACAGCATCAGCGTCGCGCTGTATGTCCTGATGGGCCTGCCCACGGAAACCGTCGACGACTACTTCGAGACCGTCTCCGTGGCCCGCGCCTGCCAGCCCAGCATCATTCATGAATCGATTTTCTATCCCTACCCAGGCACACGCCTCTTCACGCTGGCTGCCGAGATGCACCTCTTCGACACCACCGCTATCCACACCAAGGCCGAACGTTCCCGCGCATACCTCCATCTCAAAGGCTTCCCGCGCTGGCGCGTTGCTTTTGAGTACGTCTTTATCACCTGGCGCGTCTTTCATGGTCGCTGGACCCTGCGCCGTTCCATCGTCTACATGACGCATAAGGCGCTCAGTATTATGCCCGGACTTCTGGCTGTGGCCCTGCGCGTCCGCAAGTGGCTTACGCCTCCGCGTTCTGCAAAACCCGCCCAGCTGACTCAGCCGACGCACTGAAACCCTGCCGTTTCGCGGAAGGCCCGATACGGCATCCTCGCATCTTCTTGCATCCAATCGGTCGAGGAGAAACGACCGATGCAAGTAAAGCGAGTTCTAAGCCTGGCGATTTCGGCCGGCATGTTTGTGACCGCAGGCTGCCACACCAACACTGTTGATAAGGCCGCCTTCAAGTCCGCGATCGACGGCTACCTGGGAGCTCACCAGGAGTGCGTCTGGAACGAGCCCACCAAATTTCCCGCTCAAGCAGACACATCCAACGACATGCAGACCAAGGGATTCGACGCCCTGACCGACGCCGGCCTGCTGGTCCGCAGTTCTGCAGAGAAAAAGCGATTCCTCATTGGCTCCAAGCAAGTCAATAACTACGATTTGTCCGATAAGGGCCGCTCCACCTGGACAGCGGACCAGACTCAGCCCGGCTACGGCAACTTCTGCTTTGGCCATCGCGAAGTGACGACCATTGACAGCTTCAGCCCTCCTGACACCGCCGACGCCACTCAATACACCGTCAATTATCACTTCGACCTCGCCGGCGTGCCTTCCTGGGCTTCCAGCACAGAGATGAAAACCGCTTTCCCGAAAATCGCGTCCGATACCTCGGGCCAGCAAACGGCAACTGCCACGCTCGTCAAATCAAACAATGGCTGGCAAGTGACGGCGCCTGCCGATTCGCGTCCCGTGTTACCGCAGTAAAAAGACTTGCCGGGTGACCTCGCGGTGGTGGGGTCACCCAAGTAACATGGCTCCAAAGCATCTGGATCACGGCAAGTTACAGCACGACGCAATGGGTTATCCGGTAGCCCGGTGCATGTCATCGGTGATGAGCCACGTGCTTTCGTACGCTGCAGCAAGCTATCTCTCGACTCAAAAATGCTGGAGAACAGCAGGTAATACAGCCAGGAGCTGTCCACGCGGACCGTGCAACGGTTTCTCGTACGTCATCGAAACTATGCCCTTTGCCTGACTCACCAATCCCTGAAGTAAGTTGCCGTATTCTCTTGCGTCCCGCCGTGCGCTCCCATATCACTTCCTCGAGACACCGCCCTCTCCGAGGAATGCAACCGGCAGCCCGACTCTCGGCAACTACAGTTGAGTTCCTCAAAACTTCCCGCGTGTCTTCCGCTCTCGTCAAGCAGGAATGCTTAAGCATCTGGCTATATCCCGGTCTGTAGGCATCCGAATCCAGAGTGCAGACTGAAGCACCACAC
>CAILBQ010000043.1 GCA_903832475.1 uncultured Acidobacteriota bacterium
CTACACGCTGAGCCACCGTGCGCACGATGTGCAGGACCAGACTGGCCTCGGCGAGCCGACCCGCGACAGGTTCCCGATCAGCTTCATGAGCACCGTCTCGGATTGGGCGGACAACGTTCATGGGCCGAATCGTTCAGTTTGCGCTGGACAATCCGAAGACAATCAGCTTCCTGAGCTTCCAGCCGGTTTCGTTCACCGGGCGCGATGAAGACATTTCCGACGATCGCCGCCACGCGCAGCGCTACACGCTGAGCCACCTGGCGCATGACGTCAAGGACCAAACGGGCCTCGGCGAGCCGACCCGCGACTGGTTCCCGATCAGCTTCATGAGCACCTTCTCGGATTGGGCGGACAACGTTCATGGGCCGAATAACGAGTGGGGGCAGCTTTCCTGCGGATGCCATCCGAACTGCGGCATCGGCATGGCGCTGATGATCGATAAGGAAACCAAGGAAGCGGTTCCGGTGACGGCATTTTTGAATGCCGATCGCCTGGCGCGCGATGTGGCCAAGGTCAATGACGGTGCGCGAGGGAAGACGCTTTCGATGGTCGGCATCGCGTTGGCGCTACTGCGCAACTACGATCCGTTCAAGGCTCCCACCCACTTCAAGATCAGCGACATGATGAAGAAGATGGACAAGAGCTTTGGCGCCACCGGCAAGGACTACGGCAGCGTCAAAGGCGACCGCACCAAGGCGGACATCGAGAAGCGCCGCGCGGATCGTTGGAACTTCCTGTTCATCGCGGGCATGTGGTTCCAGGATCTATTCAATTACGACTTCCGCCGCACCGAACAGTGCATCATCCCGTATGCCACGCAGGAAGGCGAGATCAGCTTCTGCGCGTACAACACAGGTGTGGGCTGGAGAAACATCATCGAGAAGATGCACATGACGGCGACTCTGACCAAGTGGTACGAGGAGCACGGCCGTCATGAAATCTTTGCCGGCGGCAAGAAAGTGGGCATGGCTCATCAAGGCCACAAGCTGGAGTTGAACATGCAGCACGTTAACTCCGAAGCCAACCACACGCTGGATGACCTGGGAATCGCCAAGAATGCCCGCGAAGAAAAAATGCGTGCCCGCGACGAGAAGATCAAGTCCGATGCCGAGTCGGCGCGTATGGCCAAGCTGTATCGTGAGCATGTTCTGGGCGAAAAGCCGATCGAAGGACTGGTTCGTCTAGACGCGATTGCTCCGGCGAAGCCGGTGGCAGCGCGGACCGAAGAGCCTGTCGCTGGGGACTAAGCCTTGCAGGCAGCAGATGCGCTTTGATGCGAGAATACAGGCCGTCCAGAAATGGGCGGCCTTTTTCACGTCGTGAGCTCTGGAGAGTAAGGCGTTGGAGCAAGTGCGTCGGTCGCGATGTTCGTAAGGTTCTGAAACTGGCAGAGGCTGAAGTCTATTCCTTCTGGCAAATTACTGGGTATCGCTGTATTCATGCACTGCCACAAAGGCTTTGGCCGAGACATTCTTCAGTTTGGACAGGGTGTCGACTGCATCGGAATTCGTGCGCTAACTTTGAAGCCTTGCCCTTGTTGCAAGGCCTGGGAAGGTGCGTCTGCGCCAGCGACGGGGCAAAGAAAGGCCGCTCTGTGGTCAGAGCGGCCGGGACGAAAGATTGAGCTTTAAAAGCTATCGGTACTGCGGCGCGTTGTGGCGGATGTTGAAGTTGTAGGCCACGCCGAAGGAAGCGATGGGGTAGGTCTTGAGCGGTTCGATATCGCTGCGGTACTTGGCGACTTGAATGGCGATGTTCTCCTGGATTTGCGGGTTGGTGGCCACATCGACGCAGTAGGCGCCGGTCTTGTCGCAGCCGTCGCCGGTCAGGTTGAAGTTCAGCGTGGGAGTCTTGATGAAGGCGACGCCGAGTTCAAAGGGGAAGCTGATGCGGCGACCGGATTTGGGGATGGAGTTGCCCCAGCCGGTGGTCATGGTAAAGGCGGGAGATCCGTTGCCCAGGCCGAACGTTCCCGCGCCTTTGACCGCGTTGGCGCCGGTCGCGGAGTAATACGTGTGGTTGTTGATGGTAAATTCCTGGCCGGGTGTCACCGCCAGATTCATGCTGCCCTGGTTGTCATTGCGGAACATGACGCCGGGGCTGAGGCGGAAGCCGGCATGGAAGGGATAATAGTCGACCGAGGCGCGCGCCGACTGCATGTTGAGCTTGCCAGTCACGTTGAATCCCTGAGTGCTGAAGTTGGCGCCGGAATAGTTAAAGTAACTGCCGTTGGCGCGGATATTCAGGTGGGAGCTGATGTTGGTGGTGAGGGAAAGACCTACGCCGAGAGGAGAAACGTCACTGCCGAAAGCGAGCCGAGATAAAGGCCGGATGCCGCCGAGCGCCGTCGGCGGAACGCCACCGCGGGTGCTGCCGCCGGCTGCAAACGCATCTGACTCCGGAGCCACAAACGTGACCGGGGCTGAAGACGAGCTGCTGAAGGCCTGGGAGTGCGCGGTCACAGCTGAGCCAGCGAGGAGCAGCAGGGCGATCGCGGATGAAACGAGCACTTTGAATTGAGCGTAAGGGCGGGGACAGTGGGACATCGCAGAACTCCAGACCATGATTTTCCCGGATTTGCTCGAACCGAAAGAGCGGCTTGTATGCGCCGGGGGACTGCATAGCAAGATCGGCAAGAATAGGTAACCAATTCAACTAGACTTTGGTAATCTAAAGTAACGTTAGCATGCAAAAGAGATATAGATGGTGTGCCGTTGGCGGTACGGTGATTGCCACTTTCAGGGCATCAACTATCGCTTCCGTAGGATTGTCAGCAGGGCTGAGATTCTTTCAAAGGCTTAGTCTGCAATGGAAAATCGGGCAAAATGAGCGGATCAGAAGTGTCTAAATAAGGCAAACGGCCATCCTGTTGCGGCGGCCATCGTTCTAGAAAGTCTATCGAGGGCGAATTCTCAGTATTTTCGCCCCATTGCCATTTTCATCCGGGAAGGTGATCGGATGCAACCGGGTTTGTGTGCGCCGTTGGGACAGGTCAGGAGAATTCCTTGGAAGTTACCTACAATCAGCGAATGAAGGTTGAAGCAGGCGGGGTGGCCCGGTCGGATTCGCCGGAGGCTCATGTTGACATTCGATTGTGCCTGCTGGCCTGGTATGACCGCAACCGGCGGAGCCTGCCTTGGCGGCGGACGCGCGACCCGTATGCAATCTGGGTTTCGGAAATTATGCTGCAGCAGACGCGAGTGGCGACGGTCATCGAGCGGTTTCAGGACTTCCTGCGGAATTTCCCAACGGTGTCTGCGCTGGCCAACGCCGGCGAGCAGGATGTGCTGGCATTGTGGAGCGGCCTTGGCTATTATCGCCGTGCCAGAATGCTGCATCATGCGGCGAAAGTGGTGGTGCAGGAACATGGCGGTGTGATGCCGAAGACGGCGGCTGCTCTGCGGGGACTGCCAGGCATCGGCGCCTACACCTCGGCAGCCGTGGCAAGCATCGCTTTCGGTGAGAAGGTAGCCGTGGTGGACGGCAACGTGGAGCGGGTGATTCAACGTCTGGCAGGGTGGGGCAGCGACTCTGCGACAGGGCAGACGGAGTTGGCGCGGGAGATCGCCAAACGCGCGGAAGTCTTGCTGGATCCGAATCGGCCCGGCGATTTCAACCAGGCAACGATGGAGCTGGGAGCGACGCTTTGCCTGCCCAGGAAGCCGCTCTGTCTCACCTGTCCGTTGCGCGACCACTGCGTGACGCGAGGAGAGCATCCGACATTGCAGCGAGCAGCCATGCGCAGTCAGGATGCGGCCTATGGGCTGGCGGTGCGCAGCCGGGGAGCGCATCGGGAGGTGCTGCTGCAGCAGCGTCCGGCGGAGTTGACGGTGATGCCGGGAATGTGGGAGCTGCCTCCGCTGCGGTCGGTGGAGGTGCCGGGGGAACATCTGCGGCTGGCGGTGCGGCATGCCATCATGCAGGTGAATTACTACGTCCGGGTGCGCACGGTGTACGAGGGTGATGTGGACGAGCTGATGGTACCTTCGGAGACGAGGCGTTGGGTGTCGTTAAACCAGCTTGGAGGGATCGCATTGACCGGGCTGGCGCGGAAGGTGCTGCTACGATCCGGGTTGCCGGAACTGACGCAACTCCCAGTGGTGATGGAAAACACCGGCAAAGGCGTCGCGCCCGTCGCAGGGCGGTCTGCCAGGAGAGCGAAACCGCGGAGCGCCGCGGCCAAACTGGCCGGCGGAGTGAGTCAGTAGTAATCCGAACAGCTCAAGTAGTAGCCGCAGCGGGTGCAAACCAGCTTGCAATGGTGGCCGGAGAGCGTCTGGCTACAGTTGGGGCAGACCTGCTGGTGATGTGTCGTCTCAGTCTCAAGAGACGGATCGTCGGCCGCGCGCACGAAAAAGTCGGGATCGAGGGCGGCAGGGCGCTCGGGAAGCATGCCGAGAGATTAGCATGGAGAAGGGTTTGCTTTCATTGGGCTGGAAGTCGCCCATGGCTTTCCGTGACGCGCCTGCAATGCGGGTCGCCGCGGAAGGAAGGCCCCAGGTCTCTGAAGCGGCCGCCGAGCAGCACTGGCCGCCCACGAACTATCCACATTCCCCACTACAGCCCACAGGGCAAGGAGCAATCATGGCGAGCAAAGCAAGTGCAGTCTGGACGGGTTCACTGAAAGAAGGCAAGGGCAGCATCAGCACCGCAACCGGCGTTCTCTCGAATGCCAACTACTCTTTCCAAACACGATTTGAAGGCGCGGACAGCGGCACGACTCCGGAAGAGCTGATAGCAGCGGCGCATGCCAGTTGCTTCTCGATGGCGCTGGGCGCACAGCTGGGCGGCGCGGGACTGACGCCGACCAAGATTGAAACGCATGCTGCGGTCACGCTGGGCAAGGTAGAAGGCGGCTTTGCGATTACCAAGATCGCGTTGACGACCACGGCAGACGTCCCGGGCGCGAGCGACGAAGTTTTCAGCAAGGCGGCGGCGGATGCCAAGGCGGGCTGCCCGATTTCGAAGCTCTTCGCCAACAACACCGAGATCACGCTGGACGCCAAGCTGGCGTAACGCAATTTTTTGCAGCAACGTGGTACAAGAAGGGGACAGCCTCATGGCCATCCCCTTTTTTGTTCCTGGAGGTTTTTGACTCTTGCGCTCCCCCACAACGCTGACGTCGGTGGTTTTTTCGGCCCTGGTCTGGGCTTCCTCATCCTTGCTGGCGCAGGATGTGGTGGTGGTCTCGGATGAGGAGGCAGCCATGCACCTGGTGAAGCGGGTGGCGCCGGTGTATTCCGCGTTTGCCAAGGCGGCCGGGATCCAGGGAACGGTAAAGGTGCGGCTGCGGGTTTCTCCCAGCGGCGCGACGGAGTTTGTGGATTGCGAGATGGGACCAGGATTTTTTCTGCAGGCAGCGCAGGAAGCGGCCGAGCAATATGTGTACCAGCCGTTTACGCAGGGAGGGAAACCTGTTGAAGCCGAGTTCCTCGCGGACGTGATATTTCGTTTGCCAATGGGAACGCAGGCGCATACGTACAGGCCGGCTCCGCTAATGGCGGATGAGTTTTTGGCGAATCATGCCGCGGTGCGGGTGGACAGCCTGCCGCTGGAGTTACGCAACTGGCTGACAATGATCGTACAGCCGCACCTGGAGTCAATTGCCGATCGCGAGGCAAAGGCCAATGAGCGGCTGGCGGGGACGACTGCGGTCAACATACCTACAACACAGCCGGGGGTGAGCCTGTACCTGCTCACGACAAGGACGCCGGAGGAGTGCGGCAATCATGGGCAGTGCCACACGCGGCTGGTGGAGGATCGAGGCGGGGTAATCAACCTGATCGCGGATGCTTCGGCGAGCGGGTTTACCACGCACGTGCATGCCGGCTCACCCTACCCGGATGTGTTTCTGTCGGATTATGGGGGCTCGTCGCATCTGATCATTCGTGGGTATAGCAACATTGCCGGGGAATGGGGCCAGCTGTACTGCGGAGACATTCTGACCGGCAGCGGCGGGGACTTGCAGAACGATGTTCACCAGTGCCGCTGAGCGGCTTTCTACGAGTAGCGCGAAGTTAGTAGATTTGACACCCCGCGCGGCATTTGCGAAACTCGATCTTGCTGCCAATCTGGTTTGCGCCAGATGCAATGCCCGTGCCGAAGTGGCGGAATTGGCAGACGCGCATGGTTCAGGTCCATGTACTCGCAAGGGTGTGGAGGTTCAAGTCCTCTCTTCGGCACCAAGTCTTCAGCGCCAACTTTGAAATTCAGAGTGCCCCGGTTCTCCGGGGCTTTGTCGCGTCTGGGGGCTGAAATTTCCCTGATTTATTCTCAGCGGGGAATAAGGACGAAGTCCTGGATGCCGATCTTGACGCCTTCCTGGGCGTGCTGGGGGCTGGGGAAAAAGACCACGGTGATCTCGTTGAACTTGTGGATGCGGGGACGAGGTGGCACCGTGTAATGCAGCGTTTCAGGGAGTGGGGTTGACTTGATCGCGAAACGTTCGGGTTGGGTGGAGAGAACCGGTGTGCCCCCAAGCGAGAGGGAAGGCTTGCCCGGGGCAGTGGAATCGGTCAGGATCACGCCGAGGATGACAGTGCCGGGGTGGTTGTCGCCGTTGCGGACATGCATCTGGAGTTCGCGGCAGCAGGCAAGGTCGACGGAGGCGGCGAGGGTCTGGTGGGCTTCCATGAGCAGAGGGAGATAGTCCAGGGAGCGGATGTTGACCTTGGCGGGATCACCGTGATCGACGTGCGGCCTCTTGCCTGGATTGTCGTGAGGCGGCTGGAAATACCAGTACGGGCCATCAAACGGGATCACGATCGGCCTGGGATGGTTGGGGTCGAGCGCGGAAGGCAGGCGGGGCGCGATTACCACTTTCTCTTTCTTCTCGGGCAGATTCCAGAGGATGATGCCTTGATAGCCTTCGCCAATTCTTGGTGCGGTTGCTTTCTCTTCTGTTTTGGGTTTGCCGCTGGGAGGCGGGTTATGGCGGGCGCCGGCGATCAGGCCATTCCGCTCCTCGAGAGCGGCGAGGGCCAGCACGGTAAGGACGAAAGCGACGCCGATGGCTGCGCCTAAGTCAGAGGCAGGTCGACGTCCCGGCTGGCTGGAGGGAACGTCGCGCAGGGTTTCGTATCGCCATACGACCACGCAGGCCGCCGCCCCCAGCATCAGCCCGGTTTCGGATACCGAGAGGAAATCGAATCCAGCGGTGAATGGAGCCATTTCGATGCAGATGGCGACGACCAGCGCCAGCCAAATTCCGCCTGAGGGATTCGGTAACAAGGAAAATTGCTCTGACGTGGAAGGAAGCGAATCCGGCACGGCGACTCTGGCTAGGCGGCGAGTGTAGAAAGCGGTGGCGCCTCCCATGAGCACGACGATAGGACATGCCCAGAGCGAGCCCTCGCGGATGAGGAAGACCGTCGGCGGAACGAAGACCCAGATCACGCCGGCGCGGATGGCGAGGCCTTTGAACTCGATGAGGAATTCCGATCGGTAGTAGCGCCAGAAGGTCCAGCAAATTGCAACCCCGGCTATCACGCTGAAGGAAAGATAGACCGACGCCGTAAGCAGGATGCGCGGTAGCGCGGCGCCGGCGTGCAAAGGGAAAGGACATGCGATCCACGCGACGAGAGTGACGTTGACCAGGCCGGAGCCGATCAAAAGCGCGACGGAGCGCAGATCGCGGGGAGCGGTCATCGCCGGGGTGAGCATCGTCTGCATGGGCAGCCCCTCTTAAAGCGATCGAGACCGGGACGGTTTCCTGGGAAACGAAAGATAAAGCGACGGGACCATGGTGCAGAAGGTCACTACGGTTGCTGGGCTGAGGGCCGCAGAGATGACCATCTGCAGAAGCGACGCATGGGTCTGATCGAGATTGAAGATGCGCTGCGGGAAGGCCATGTTGATCAAGACGGTGGCAACGGCAACGGCCATCCAGATCTCCAGGAAGAGCGGGACGGTAAGCAGAAGAGCGCGAACGAAACGGCGTATATCAAACCCCCGTGAGGCCCAGGCGCCAAGGATTCCGTAGAGGATAAGGCCAAGCCACAGGGTGAGAAAGAAAATCGAGATTTCCAGCACCCCTTTGGACACAGTGAACCAGGGGGATTGCAGCTGGCGGAAGCGTTCCATCAATCTCTCATTTTCGATGAGGTGGATCTCAAGGAGGAATAGAGACGGCGAGATAGCGCTCCACACGGCGGCGAAGAGGAAAGCAGTCCAGTGAAAACGAGCCCGGTCGACCTGCCTGATGAAGACGGCGGACAGCACCTGACGCCAGTACCATGGTTTGCCGCGGCCGTGATGGAACTCTTCTTCGAGGTCGCCGGCGAGTGCCTCGTGCATTTCGCCGGGGGTGAAACGTTCCAGGAGCCAGGAAGCGATGATGGGCGGGGTGGCGAGACTCATGCGGCGCCTCCTTGCGGCTGTTCGCTCCAGAGCTGGACGAGGATTTGGCGGGTCTCCTGCGCCTGCTGCAAGCCTTTTGGAGTAATGCGGAAATAGCGGCGGGCGCGGCCGCCTCGCTCCTGCAGCGGTTCGCCCAACTCCGAGGTAACCAGGCCTTTGCCTTCCATGCGCTCGAGCGAGGCGTAGACGCTGCTGAGGGAAACTTCGCGGCCGCGGTGGCGCTCGAGTTCGCGGCTGATGGGAACGCCGTAGGCGTCGTCGCCGAGGTTGATGAGGACGAGCAGGATCATCAATTCGAGTTCGCCGAGATAGGATCGCTCCGCCATTTCATCCACAATAGTGAAGAAATCAGAACGGCGCAATGTGCTTTGTTCGATTTGGAACAAAAATCGAGAGGATGTGGTGTTTTGGGAAATCGTTCGACCCTGAATCTATACTGAAAGCTCTATGACCACCCACCTCGACAGGATCTTGGCGACGACCCGGGCAACGGTTGCGGCTAGCCGTGAACGAGTTTCGTTTGGCGAGTTGGAGCGACTATCCGCGGCTCATCGGACTCGTGGATGGGCTGCGGGTCTGCGCAGGGTTGCAGAGATGGGGCCGGCGGTCATTGCGGAGTTGAAGAAGGCTTCGCCGTCGAAGGGACTGATCCGGGCGGAGTTCGACGTGACATGGTTGGCGCAGCGGTATGCGGCCGGGGGCGCGGCGGTGCTTTCGGTGCTGACGGACGAGCCTTATTTTCAGGGCGGATTGCGCAATCTCGAATTGGCGTCGGAGGCCGTCGGGCTGCCCTGCCTGCGCAAGGATTTCACGGTCGACGAGTACCAGATTGTCGAAGCCCGGGCGCATTGCGGAGACGCCATCCTGCTGATTGTTGCCGCGTTGACGGATGAAGAAATTCTGCGCTTTACGCGGGTGGCGCATGCGCTGGAGTTGGACGTGCTGTGCGAGGTGCATACCAGCGAGGAACTGGACCGGGCGCTATCGATACCCGAGCCTCCGGATGCGATTGGGGTGAATAATCGCGATCTGAAGACGTTTGAGGTGCGGCTGGAGACTTCGCTGGAGTTGGTGGAGCGAATTCCGGGTGGCATGGTGCGGGTGGCGGAAAGCGGAATTTCCACGTCGGCCGACTTAAATTTGCTACGCGCGGCCGGTTTTGATGCGTTCCTGATCGGGGAAAGCTTGATGCGGCAGGTGGATCCCGGCGGGGCGCTCCAGGCGCTGATCGCTCAGGCTGCGCAGCCCGAGCAGATTGCGGCGCCATGAGTCTGTGGGTGAAAATTTGCGGGAACACTTCGCTAGCCGACGCGCAAGTTGCGGCCAAGGCAGGGGCGGATGCGCTGGGGTTTGTCTTTGCGCCGAGCCCGCGCCGGGTGACGAAAGAGCTGGCGGCCGGGATCATCGCCGGACTGCCGGCGCCGGTCGAGAAGATCGGCGTGTTTGTCGATGCCGATCTGGTGACGATTGCTGCTCATATTGAGCAGTGCGGACTGACGGGTGTTCAGCTCCATTCTGCGAATCTGCCGGGATTGACGGTTGAGCTGCGCGAGCGTTTTGGAGCAGGTCTCAGGATCCTGCGGGTCGTTCACTTTGGGGAACATGCTGCAGGGCAACTGCGATTGGCTCAGGACGACGCCAGCGTGGATGCGGTTCTGGTGGATTCGCGGACGGCGACGGCGGTGGGCGGGACGGGGATCGCGTTTGATTGGAAGGCAGCGCGGACGACAATTTTCCGGCCGGCGGGGGCATTGCGGCTGGTGGCGGCCGGTGGTCTTCACCCGGACAATGTGGCGGAAGCGATGGCCACGCTGGCTCCCTGGGGCGTGGACGTGGTGACCGGGGTGGAAGCTTCTCCGGGGCGCAAGGATGCGGAGAAGGTGCGCGCGTTTGTCGCGGCGGCGCGAGCGGCTGCGGGGGCGCCAGTCTAGTCCGAATCAGCCCACGAATTCGATTTGATGGGCCAGTGTGTTGGCCTCGTTTTCCGTAACAACCGGGACGCAGAGCACCGGACAGGGGACCTGCGAGATTACCTGGAGGACTGTGCTGGACGGGAAATCTTCTTCTGACAACTCGTCGACCGGGGCGCCCAGGATGACCAGGTCCACGCCAAAGCGGCCGGCAAATTCTACGATGACATCGGCGGCATTTCCGGCGGCCAGCACGGGATGGGTGGGGACGGCATTTGAGACTTCCGAAGAAAGCAGGGTGCGCAGGGTGGCTTGGCTTTCGGAGATTTCGCTCTGCTCGGGCTGCTCGACGACGTGCAGGGCGAAGAGTTCCTTGAGCGCAAATTGACGAGCGTAGTGCAGAGCCGCCGTGGAAGCGGGGAGAAAATCCGTTGCCACCAGAACTCGCTGGCAGCCCCCGGCCCAGGGCAGCGCGGCAGCCGATCGGCTGGGCACGGTAAGAATGGGGCAGGTGGTGCGAGCTAATAGCTGGCGGGCCACAGTGCCGAGGGCGATGCGGCCGGCTTCGGTTTTCCCGCGCGTTCCGAGAATAAGAAGGTCGGCGTTGTGGTCCTGGACGGACTGCAGGATGCGCTCAAAAACGACGCCGCTTTCGAGGACCGAGTGCACCGGGATGCCATGCTGACGGGCTTCGTCCTCGAGCTTGGTCAGTTCGGCGCGGGCAGCCTGGTTGGCAGTGAGCATGCCGGGAGCGCCATCGGGAAAGGCGTAGGCCAGGGGATCGATTACATGCATGAGGATCAGCGTGGAAGCGTAGGTCTTGGAGATGGCCTGGGCGTAGCTTACGGCGGAGGAGCCTGCCTCGCTCATGTCGGTGGCAACGGCGATGGTTCTAAAGGGATGCTCATGTTTTGTCATGGCGACTGCACCTGCTTGGGAAGTACATCCTGGATGAAACGCTTTTCATGTAGCAAATCCGACGAATGCGACTCTATGCGCGCAAATCGACTTGCTCAGTGATGAGAGTCACATGCAAATTCTGGCTGGGCGCATGTTTTCGAAGCTGCTAGTACACTGTAGGGTCAGGTACGTTTCCGGGCGCGCGGAAGGCGCTGCGGGAACAGGAGGTTTTCCCATGGCGACGATGCTTTCTCCGGACACTCAGACGCAATCGAAGGCAGGACGGTTTGGAGCGTACGGCGGGCGCTATGTGCCTGAGACGCTGATGGCCGCGCTCGAAGAGTTGGAGCATGCCTACGCGGAGGCGAAGGCGGATGCGGCTTTTCAAGCGGAACTCGACCTGCTGCTGAAAGATTTTGCCGGGCGTCCGACGCCACTGTACTTTGCCAAGCGGCTGACGGAATCGCTGGGCGGGGCAAAAATTTATCTCAAGCGCGAAGACCTGCTGCATACCGGGGCGCACAAAATCAACAATGCGCTGGGGCAGGGATTGCTTGCGAAACGCATGGGCAAGCGGCGGATCATTGCCGAAACCGGCGCAGGTCAGCACGGCGTAGCGACGGCGACGGTCTGCGCTCTTCTCGGCTTGGAATGCATCGTCTACATGGGCGAGGAAGACATGCGGCGGCAGGAGCTGAACGTGCTGCGCATGCGGCTGCTGGGCGCGGAAGTGCGCGGCGTGGCTTCCGGATCGAAGACGCTGAAAGATGCGGTGAACGAGGCTCTGCGCGACTGGGTGACCAACGTTCGCAATACGTATTACATCCTCGGGAGCGCGCTGGGGCCGCATCCGTATCCGACCATGGTGAGGGATTTCAACCGGATCATTGGCGTCGAGATGCGGCAGCAGATTCTGGGAAAGGAAGGACGGCTCCCGACGGCGATTCTGGCCTGCGTGGGCGGGGGATCGAACGCGATTGGGGCGTTCCACGAATTCCTGAGCGACCTTCCGGGCAATGACAAGGTGCGGTTGATTGGGGTCGAGGCCGGCGGGCGCGGTAAGACGCTAGGCGATCATGCGGCGCGGTTTGAGGGCGGCGTTCCGGGCGTACTGCAAGGCACGTATTCGTATGTGCTGCAGGATGAAAACGGGCAGGTTTCGCTGACGCATTCGGTTTCGGCTGGCCTCGATTATGCGACGGTCGGGCCAGAGCACGCGGCGCTGCATGACTGCGGCCGGGCGGAGTATGTTTCGGCGGACGATGCGCACGTGATGGAAGCGGTGGTGAAGCTGGCGCGGACCGAAGGAATTTTGCCGGCCCTGGAGAGCGCGCATGCCGTTGCTGAGTGCATACGGATTGCTCCCAACATGCCATCGCATGACATACTGGTAATCAATCTCTCCGGACGCGGCGACAAGGATATGGGTATCATTGCGCGCGAGTTGAACATCCAGGGAGCGCAAGGCCACTAAGGGCGTACGGACGAATCTTCCCCATGGCAATCCAGTTTCAACATCATCCCGGGCTCGTCGTCTACCTCTCTGCGGGCGACACCGGACTCACTCCTCGCGAAAGCCACGCTGGGCATGCGGGAGGCGCGGTCGATTTGAGCCTTACGCGGGAGATAGCCCTGGCGGCAATTGATGCCGGCGCAGATGTCATCGAAATCGGTGTTCCCTATAGTGATCCGCTGGGCGACGGCCCGGTGATTCAGCGCGCCAGCGAGCGTGCCCTGCTGCGCGGAACAAGGCTGGTGGATGTGCTGGCGCTGGCGGCCGAACTGCGCGCCGCGCGGCCTCAGGCCGGTCTGGTGATCTTCTCGTACTTGAATCCCATCCTGCGCTTCGGTCTGCCGGCGTTTGTCGATGCCGCGGCAGCGGCCGGCGTTGACGGCGTCCTGCTCATCGACATGATCGTCGAGGAAGCCGGCGAATACCTGGCCGAGATGAAGCGGGTGAACCTGGCCCCGATCTTCCTCGCCGCGCCAACCAGTCCCGAGGAGCGCTTGAAGGCGATTGTCGAGCACAGCCAGGGTTTCGTGTATGCGATTTCGCGGACGGGCATTACGGGACAGCAGAAAGATGTTGAAACGGGCGCGGCAGCGCTGGTTGAGCGGCTGCGCCGCTGGACGCATTGGCGAGGGCTGCCGATCGCCGTTGGATTCGGCATCTCCAATGCGGAGCACGTGGCCCAGGTGGGCAAATTCGCAGATGCAGCGGTTATCGGCAGCGCAATCGTTGAGTTGATCGAGAGATCAACGGAAGAGCAGGCACCCGAAGCGGTCTCTCGATTTATTCGAGGGCTGTTTACACAGGGTCTGCACCGGCAACACGAGGTGCAGGCCCTGGAACAGCGGGAGCCGGCCAGCCTCTAAGCTGCTTCCCTTCCGCTCGACGAACCTTCGCAGGCGAAAGCTGGCAAGAATCCATGCCAGCCGCCATAAATCTTGGCAGAACTTATTTCTCCTGGCTCTCGATACGAATGGACGCGGCAATCAACCATTTGCATAGGAGCCAGCCACAGGATGAGGCACATATGACGTTGGAAGAGTTCCGAAAACAGATCGATGAGCTGGATCGCCAGCTTGTGGTCCTGCTCAGCAAGCGTGCCGAAGCGGCCTTGGAAGCCGGCCGTTTGAAGGTGGCAACCTCGTTGCCCATCTACGAACCGGCGCGCGAAAAGGTGATCTACGAGAACGTGCGATCGGTGAACAAGGGACCGTTGCCCGATATCGAATTGACGCATATTTTCGAACGCATCATCGACGTCATGCGCGCCCTCCAGAGGAATGAGTTGGCCAGCCAGAGACAAGCCCAGGCCGTAGGTGTGGGCCACGAACCGGAGACGGGGAGCCAGCAATGATTGTAGCCATGCAGGAACACGCAAACGAAGAGCAGATTGACGCAGTCATCGAACGGATGATCGAAGGCGGCGTCAACGTCCACCGAACGACGGGGACGACGCAGACCATCCTGGCGGGAGTCGGGCCCACGTCCGCGCTGGATATCGACGAGTTCAAGCTGATGTCGGGAGTTTTGTCGGTGCACCGCATCAGTTCGCCATACAAACTGGCGGGGCGGGCTTTTCGGCCGGAAGGAACTATTGTCGAGTTCAACAACGGCGTCAGGATCGGCGGGGATGAAATCGCGATCATGGCAGGCCCGTGCTCGATCGAAAGTCGTGAGCAGATCTTTCTGACGGCCAAGCAGGTGAAGGAAGCCGGAGCGAGCTTTCTGCGCGGTGGTGCGTTCAAGCCGCGCAGTTCGCCGTATGCGTTCCAGGGGATGGGGATTCCGGGGCTGAAATTGATGCGCGAGGCGGCCGATTCGCAGGGGTTGCTGGCGATCAGCGAAGTCATGGAGATTTCGCAGATCGAGCCCATGCTGCCGTACGTGGATTGTTTCCAGGTAGGTGCGCGCAACATGCAGAACTTCAACCTGCTGCGCGAACTGGGCAAGGTGAGAAAGCCGATCCTTCTCAAGCGCGGCATGTCGGCGACCATCGAAGAGCTGCTGCTGTCGAGCGAATACATTCTTGCCGGCGGGAATTACGACGTGATCCTCTGTGAGCGCGGCATTCGCACCTACGAGACGTATACGCGGAACACCATGGATATTTCGGCGATTCCGGTGGTGAAGGCGCTGTCTCATCTGCCGATTGTGGGTGATCCTTCCCATGGAACGGGACGACGCGACATGGTTCCGGCGATGGCCAAGGCTTCGGTTGCCGCCGGGGCGGATGGCATTATTGTCGAAGTGCATCCCAACCCGGACAAGGCTGCTTCGGACGGCGCGCAGACACTGTTCCCGGAGCGTTTTGCCAAGCTGGTCGAGGAGTTGCGCCTGATTGCCACGGCAGTAGGGCGCAGCATCGCCTCGCCGGTGGCAGCTGCCGCTGCAAAATGACAGCCAAGGACTGAATGACCGCAAAGATCGACCGCATCCTCATTCTCGGCACAGGCCTGCTCGGAGCATCGACAGGCCTGGCGTTGCGCGCTGCGGGATTTCGCGGCGCGATCGCGGGCTGGGACAAGGATGCCGCGCAGGCTCAGCTGGCGGCCAGCCGGGGCGCGATCGATGAAGCCCTTCCTGACCACGCGGCTGTGCTAGGCCGGGCAAAAGAGAGCCAGCTTGTTCTGCTGGCGACGCCAGTGTACGCGATCCTCGACTGGATGGAGCAACTGGCGCCGCTGCTAGGGCCGAATCACCTGGTGACGGACGTGGGCAGCACCAAGGCGCTGATCACTTCGGCGGGAAACCGGCTTTTCAACCGCGAGTACACTGCAGGGTTTTTGCCGGGCCATCCCATGGCGGGCAAGGAGCTGGGTGGTGCGGCGGAAGCCGACGCAGGACTCTTCCGGGATGCTGTCTGGATTTTTACCGCGGTTGCAGATCAGGAAGCGAATAACGCGGAAGGGATGTCTTCGCCGGCCGCCGCGCTCACTGCGGAGTGGAAACAACTCGTAAGAAGGTTTGGCTGCCGTCTGTTGGAACTGGATTCCGCGCGGCACGATGAGCTGGTAGCGTGGGTCAGCCATTTGCCGCAGTTTCTGTCGACGGCCTTGACGGCGCTGCTTGAAGCGGAAGTTGGCGATGCTCCTGAACTGACGGCGGTGGGAGGCAGGGCGCTCAAGGAAATGACGCGGCTTGGCTCCAGTCCGTACAGCATGTGGCGGGATGTGGCGCTGACGAATACCAAAGCCGTGGCCAATGCCATCCAGGCACTTGAGCAGCGGCTTGCGCATCTGCGCGAAAACCTGCGAACGCCGGAGTTGCGCGAGGAATTTGAACTGGCGCGGCGATTCCGAAAGCCATCAGCTTGAGCACCGGCGTCCAACATTGAACAGGCTTTTTGAAAATTGGACAGCCCTCCCTTTGCGATGCCCCACGGGAACCTCGCAAGTCCTTCCAGCAGAACGTTTTTGAATTGGCCTCGGGCGGGGTTTGTGGCTGCCGAATTGCAGGTGCTTGGCTCGAACACTCTCAGGGAGGCATGCATGGCACACTTTGAACGCATACGGGATGTGGTTGCGAGTCCATTCAGCGGGCAAATTATTCAGCAGCGCACGGCGGCCGGATGGCAGATGGTTTCGATCGAGTGGCGACGCGAGTTGCCGGATTCGGAAACGCCCAGCGATGGCGCCTTCAGCGAAGATGTGCCGTACGGCTTGCGAATTGCGGAAGACGGCCAGCGGCTGGAGGTGCATCCGCGCGAGAACCAGGCGCTGATGCTGATGATGGATCTGCTGGGGCAGGATTTCACGTATTCCTCGATCGTCAGCGATCTGAACGAGAAGGGCTTTCGCACGCGCGACGGCAAGCCGTGGACGCGGGTTGCGGTCTTCAACATGATGCCGCGGCTGATCGAGGTGGGTCCGCGGTTGTTTGCTTCCGAAGAGTGGAAAGCTCAGCAAGTGAAGCTGGCGCGGCCGCGCTGATCCCGGACATTCGAAGAGTTCCTCCCCCGGAGGGACGCGGGACTCGGGCAGGGCAGAAGGGCGCGCCCTAACCCGGGCCTGCGGATGCGGTGCCAGCGCGCGGCTGATACGCGGGATGCTAGAGTGATTGCGAGCGCCCGCCTATGCCGATTGCCGAAGATCTCGCCCGCATCGCCCTCCAGGAAGAGCAACTGCAATTTGCCCGCTTCGATGAAGAGACGGCGTGGAGGCTAGGCTCGCGTCTGCGCGAGATAGCAGTGACGCGCGGGT
Source organism: uncultured Acidobacteriota bacterium (assembly GCA_903832475.1). Taxonomy (GTDB): domain Bacteria; phylum Acidobacteriota; class Terriglobia; order Terriglobales; family Acidobacteriaceae; genus Acidicapsa. Next base: position 16,878 of record CAILBQ010000043.1, read on the forward strand.
CGAGGATCGTGATCGACGTTCGCCGTTTCGGCCAGCCGCTGTTCTACGCGGCGCTGCCGGGGACCACCCCGGACAACGTGGAGTGGGTGCGGCGGAAGATCAATGTGGTCCAGCGCCTTCATCGCAGTTCCTACGCCGTCGGCTTGGAGATGGAGAAGAAGAAATCCAGCCTGACGGAGAGCCAGGGGCTGCCGCTGATCGACTACGCCACGCATGGTGGATGCTTTCCTTTGCGCGGAGTGGGAACCGGCATTTTCGGCTGCGTGACCGTGTCTGGGTTGCCGCAGAGGGCAGATCATGAGCTGGCGGTAGAAGCGCTTTGCGCGGAGTTGGGCCAAGTTTACGAGTCGCTGCGGCTGGCGGATATTCCCTGAGCAACCCGGGATCTAAGGGTCAGGCTTTCAAGGGGCAAGCCGGATTCCAGAAGGGCTCGGGTGCGGCGACGAACTCGATGGGGACTTCTGAGATGAAGCCGCGCAGCCAGTCACGGCAGTAAATCATCCCGCCCTGCTCTGAAAGCACGTGGCCGACGACGATCAGCGCCTTCTTGTTGCCGACGGTGATGCTGTCCTGGCAGTACTCGACCAGCTCCCACTCGCGCGTTTCTCCGCAGATGAAGACATCGACGCCGGGTTTGGAGAAGAGAGGAATGCCGCCTTCGCGGCCGGCATAGCCCCAGCTGGTCTGGACGTGGTGCACCGGGAGCGCTGGATCGCCAAGCACGCGCATGGTCTGGGCACTCAGGCGCTGCTGCATCTGGCCGGCCAACTTGCCCAGCGTCAGGCCGTCGAAGGTGAAGGTCTTGGGGTTGGCGGGGTCGTCGACATTTTTCTGCCAGCCTAGCTGTTCCATCATGCCCTGGGCGATGCCGTCGGGTTTGTGCATGTGCCAGTGATCGTGGAAGTGAAACAGGGCGACGTCGTGCTTTTTGCAGTACTCCTGCTTGTAGAGCAGCGTCTTGTCTTCGCGGATGTCCTCGGTCTGGTCTTGATGAAGGTAGAAGGGCGTCTCGTGGGTGACGATCATGTTCTTGCCCTGGGCCACGCAGCGCTCAACGACTTCGAGGGTCGCCATCATGGTGGTGGCGATTCCCTGGACGGGGGTGTCGGGCGATCCGGTGAGCAG